>DAOVLS010000283.1 GCA_030631125.1 Planctomycetales bacterium | reverse complement strand
ATCAACATCACGCTCAAAACCGATTTCCTCCAGCAGCAGGTCTCTAAAAGTCTTGCGGACAAGGAGCATCTCTCCGTCCCGCTTGCCCAGGGCCGTGAGCAGAGTCGAACGGCGGCTTCGCAGCAAACCGTCGTCGTCGATTACTCCGCCCCCAACCTCGCCAAGGAAATGCACGTAGGACACCTCCGCAGCACAATAATCGGCGACGCCCTCGCTCGAACGCTCGATTTCCTGGGCCATAAGGTCATCCGCCAAAACCACGTCGGAGACTGGGGAACACAGTTCGGAATGCTGATTGCCTATATGGTTTGGCGAGATTACGAGCTCCCAACCTCAGGCGACAGCCTCCCCATAAGCGATATGGAGGAGTTTTATCGTGAAGCGAAGAAACTTTATGATGAGAACCAGGAGTTTGCTCAAAAAGCCCGTGAATATGTTGTACAACTACAACAGGGGGACGAAGGCGCAAAAATAATCTGGGGCGAATTTGTGTGGCGATCTCTGAACCATTGCGAGGAAATCTACAAGCGTCTCAATGTATCTTTGACTCGTGATGACAAACGCGGCGAATCGGCTTATAACGATGACCTGTCGGAAGTGATTAAAGACCTTGACGCAAAAGGGCTTCTGGAAATATCCGACGGCGCGCAGTGCGTCTTTCTGGATGAGTTCAAGAACAAGGACAACGAACCGCTACCGGTAATTGTGCAAAAATCCGACGGCGGGTATCTTTATGCGACGACCGACCTGGCGGCTATGCGTTATCGCGTCGGTGAACTGAAGGCCGGCCGCATCCTTTATGTAACCGACTCTCGCCAGGCGCTGCACTTCCGTCAGGTGTTCGCCGTGGCGAAAAAGGCGGGGTTTGTACCGGAGGATGTTTCGCTGGAGCATGTTCCATTCGGGACGATGATGGACAAAAGCAACCGTCCGTTCAAGACGCGCGAAGGCGGGACGGTAAAGTTGATGGATTTACTGGACAGCGCCGAACGGCAAGCCCTTGGCCTCGTTAATGATAAAAGTCCCGACCTGCCTGAAGAGCAGAAACTCGATATCGCCAAGAAAGTCGGTATCGGAGCGGTCAAATACTTCGACCTGTCGCATAACCGCTCCAGCGATTACGTTTTTTCGTGGGATAAAATGCTGTCGCTCGACGGCAACACCGCCCCATACATGCAGTACGCCTACGCCCGTATTAAGAGCATTTTCCGCAAAGGAAATGAATCCACGAATTTCACGAATGTTTTAATAACAGACCCTGCCGAGCGGGCATTGGCGATTAAATTGTTGCAGTTTGCCGAGACTGTCGAGGTCGTCGCTGCCGAATCGCTGCCTCACTTGCTTTGCGGGTATCTTTTCGACCTGGCTGGGGCTTTTACGACGTTTTACGAGTCCTGCCCGGTGCTGAAATCCGACGAACCGACGCGCTCAAGCCGACTGGCCTTATGCGAAGCCACCGCAAGGACAATCCACACCGGCCTGGGACTGCTGGGAATCGAAACCGTCGAACAGATGTAGAAGAAATTTCAGAGGTAAAGGGGACATTCTTGCTCATCTGCCGGCTTTTAGAAATGCCTCACAGACGAAATCAACTGCTTTTGCGATCTTGTCGGACATCTCCGAACCGAAATCAGTGCATATAGGCTGGATTCCCAACACGACACGTCGGCAGGGATGGAACATATTCAGGACGTCCAGAAAAGCAATCGGCGCAGGCCCGTGAGTGCTGGGTCCCTGGCCCGTCAGCGAATCCGATGAAAACAAATCCACTGCCCCCGGCTCGGCGTCGAAATTCAACGCATCGACTATCAGGACAGTATCCGGCTTGGTTGCGACGATCTTCATAAGGAAACTTTCCGGGACCGTCTGAACGTTGAAGACCTTCCAGGGAACCTTCCCGTCGATTCGCCCCGCCACCATAGGCCCAGCCCCGTCGTCGCCGGATATCTCGTTGCCCACACAAATAATCACGCTGGCCGGCGTCAAAAACTCGGCGATGTGTTTTGCCAAATGCTCGACCGTATCAATACCCACGTTATGCTTGTGGTCGTGGTCGTGGCTGGTGGACATGCTTTTGACGGCTTGCTTGATATTCTCACGCAGGCTGCACTGGATTTTGTGATTCGAGGACATTGTAAACCTCTCGATTCCGACCTTTTACAACAGAAAAGACAGCAGGATTACAGGGATTTTATTTTTATTTCAATCCCTGTAATCTCTAAATCCCTGAAATCCCGCTATCTTTGTCTCCTTATTCGCCCCAGATTTCGCGGATGACAACGGTTCGCCGACAAGCCGGGCATAGGATACGCATCAGTTCATTTCGCGCCAGCGGTTCTTCCACACCGTCGGCGAACGGTTCCGCCAGGCTCATTGAACCGTCGGCTGTGAGTATCAGCGTGGGGTTGGCGTAGGCCTTGGCGCCGAGTTTTTCCGCCAGCCAGATAAGATGCTTTCGCGTACCAACCACCGCGCCGCAACTCCGGCAGAGGACCAGTTCATGCTCGATGGTATTGCGCAGTTGAGAGCGGTCGAACGTAGCCATATCGAATGTCTTTGTCAGTTGGACGCCGGTCTCGACGGTGCAGTTCAGTTCGCACTGCCCGCAGAAGATGCACTTGTCATGGTGGATGGTCAACCTGCGGACGGGCGGATCGACCGTCGTGTCGTCTTCGACCTTAATTGCCAGGGCTGGGCATACCTCCGCGCAGGCCTTGCATCCGATGCAGTCGTCCTCGTTGTATTCGCTCCTGCCTCGGAAACCGTCGGGCGGCTCGTGCGGCTCGAAGGGATACTTCGTCGTATAAGGCCCGCGAAAGACCGCTCGAATGGCCTCTTTTAACTCTCGAAGTTTAGGTTTTCTCACAGTAAATCTCTTTTCGTTCAACGTTTCAGCAGGATTTTCAAGACAGGTATCCGACGGATCGTTTCATAAAACCCGCTGCCGCGAATGCGGAAACGATCGTCGCCTGTGCCTATCTCACCAGACAGGAAAGGCCTGACGACACGCACCTTCCCCGCTGCAAAGACGCCTCGCAGCACCAGCCCGCCGACGATACCTATCAGTATAAGCCCCGTCGCCAACGACGGGTTCCACAACCCGCCCACACCGGTCGTCAGTTCTCTGTTAATACCGGTAACAGCCCCCGCGGCGTCGGTAAAAGCAGGTTCAACAGCCGGTATCAACACGTTGCCGGTGAGCACCTGGGGATACAGCCCCAGTCCGATGCAGGCGACCGCAAGGATGATCATCGGTACAGCCGTGAAGAAACTTTCACCCCCGACCGAATCTGCGCCGACCGGTTTGACCGGCGGGCGTGAGAGAAACGCCGAATAAATAACCTTGACGAAACTCGCCAGCGTCAGCGAACTACCGAAAACCGCCACCACCAACATCGCCACGCCCAGACCGCTGCGAAGGTCCAGCAGCGACTGGTATATAAGCCACTTACTGACGAACCCGTTGAACGGCGGGATACCGGAGATAGCCGCCGCTGCAATCAGGCTGCAGGTGAAAGTAATCGGCATCCGGCGCGCCAGACCGCCCATCTCTTCAATATCGTCCGAACCGGACGCCCTGCCGACAACCCTGCTCATCAGGAACAGCATCGTACCGTAAATGGCGAGGTTGACCATGTGGAACAACCCGCCGATAACGCCAAGAGCCGTACCCGTTCCGATACCGAGGATCACGTATCCGACCTGGCTGATGTCGTCAAACGCCAGAAGCCTCTTGAGGTTGTGCTGCACCAGCGCCCTGAGCACCGCGACAACAATCGTTACCGCACCGACAACCATAAGCACCGTCTGCAAAATCGGATTTTTCAAAAGTTCGCTCATACCTGTTTGCGAATCCGCTCGGTTTTTTCCTGTGAAAGTTTGACCAGTTGTGCGAAATCGAACATTTCCTTGCCGCTTTCGGCATCGACGGCGGTGCACATCCGCTCCGTGCACGAATAGCACGGGTCCACGCTGGCCAGCGTAATGGCAACGTCGGCGATGTCGGCCCCGATGCAGGAGGCCTTGAAAGTCGGGACGTTATTGTAACTCGGCGCGCGAATCTTATGCCGGACCGGATAATTCGACCCGTCCGACCGGACGTAATGGAACGTCTCGCCGCGCGGGGCCTCGACGTGCCCGATGGCTTCGCCGGCGGGGATATTCTCGACCTTCGCGTCAATCTCACCGCCGGGGATGTCCCGGACGGCCTGCTTGATGATCTTTATCGCTTCGAGCGTCTCCAGCAGACGAATCTTCGCCTTGGCGAAGACGTCCCCTGTCTCCTCGACGAACATATTCCAGTCGATGCGGTCGTAGGCT
>DAOVLS010000089.1 GCA_030631125.1 Planctomycetales bacterium | reverse complement strand
GACGATGAGCCAGCTCAAGACCCGGATGCGTCAGTTGGTCTGGCAGGAGGCAGTGCAGGATGTTGTCAAATATAGCCATGAAAAACCCGTTATTCGCCGCTTGGAAAAACTCCTGGCGGCATAAAATCGGTCAGTTTGAGTAACCTGGTGGAGCATCGGATGTTCGATCCCGTTATCGGTGAAAGTTGGCTTATATTCATCCATCCGGCCTGGCTGGCGGTGATGCCGGCGGCGGCGATGCCGGTATTGCTTGCGTGGTTGGCGCGGCGGCGAGGGCGGCGAATTCCCGCACCGGCTGTGGCGGCCCAATGCCTCGCGCTGGCGCTGCTGATCGCCGCACTGTCGCAGCCTCTGGCGGCAATCGGCGGGCGGGCGGACCTGCCTTACCTGCTGATGAGAGACACCTCCGGGTCGGTGCGCGGGCAAGAGCGGACCGTCCGGCAATCGTCCTTCCCGACCGGGGCGGATGTGGAGCAATTCGGCTTCGCCGACGGTATTGCCCGTGCTACACAGGTTGAAAACCTGTGCCACCACGCCACACGCATAACGCCGCCCCTTCGGTTGATTGCATCGAAAGGCCCGGACGCCCTGGCCGCTGCGATTATCACGACCGATGGGCGATTCACGGACGCCGACCTGCCTGCCGGACAGGCAGGTTACCACGGCGCCGCCAAAGCCGTCGCCGATCTCGGCGTCGAGGTGTTCATTGTTCCGCTGGACGCCCCACCGGCTGATGCGCGCATCGCCGCTTTGACCGTCCGGCGGACTTCCGCGACACAGGCGGAGATTACAGCCGTCGTTTCATCCAACGCGCCGTTGAAACGGACGCTGACCATAACCCGCCGAGGGCGCAGCGAACCGCTCGCCATCAGGCGACTGTCGCTGCCGGGCAACTCGCCGATTACCATCCGAATAACCGACCCCGCCGGAGCCAACGCCGCGGTCGAATACTCCGCCCGACTGACCGGCGACACTGTCATCACCGAAAACGATTCGGCCTCGGCGCTGGTCCTTCCGGTCCGACAGGTTATTGCCGCCGTCGGCGTCGGCCAAGCGGCCAAGACCATGCTCGGCGAAATCAAACTCCCTGTTACATTCCTTCGGCCCGACGCGATGCCGGACGAGGCTGCGGCGCTGAGGCGATTTTCCTGCATCATCGTCGCCGACCCGACCGGTTCAACCCTGACCGCCGCCCGCCGGCGCGCACTGGCGCAATACGTCCGCACAGGCGGAGGATTGGTCCTTATCGGCACGGGCCCGCACGAAACGCCCGCCGACCGGAACGGCCCGCTCAATCGCGTCCTGCCTCTCGTGGCCAATCCTTTTGAGCGCCGCCCGCTACACCTGGTAGTGCTGCTGGATAAGTCCGGCTCAATGGCCGCCCCGGCCGGTAGAACGCCCGGCGGATCGTCGCAGATAAAGTTCGACCTGGCCGCCGAGGCCGTCGCCGCACTCAAGGACCACCTCACCACGCGAGATACGCTGACGGTCGTCGCCTTTGCCGATCGGCCTGACGTTGTGTATGACAGCGGCGATTCGCCGGCCGATTTCGCCGCGCTGCGCGAGGCGACCAGGCGCGTCCGCCCCGCCGGCTCGACCCGCGTTACACCCGCCATCGAGTCTGCCTTGCGGAAGGCGCCGCCGACAGGACGAAAGACGATGCTGCTGATCGTCAGCGACCTGAAGACCGAGCGATTCGACCCTGCCGAATGGGCCGAAGCCTTCCGACGGGCCGGGGCAGGACTGGCGGTGGTCGCCATTCGCGCCGGCTCGCCTGCATCGACAACCGCGCCGGCCGCGCCACTCAAAACGCTGGCCGGACTGCTGGACGCGCCCTATGTCGAGCGGGACCGGCTTGCCGGACTGGCCGAAGTCTTCGCCAAACTTGTCCGTCGAGGTAGAGGCGGCGTCCTGCACAAAGGACGCACCGGATTATCCGTTCCCGCCGCACTGTTCGACACCGACCTGACCGCCCTGCCGGACATCGACGCCTACATCCTCTCGGCTGCACGGAAGCAGGCGGAGGTGCTCGCATTCACTACCGGCGGCGATCCGATCCTGGGCGTCGGCCGGGCGGGACTCGGGCGATCCGTCTGCCTGGCTGTGCCTGTCTCCGACACCGCCAACGCCGCATGGGCCCGCACGCCCGCCGCCGCCAAACTCATCGCCGGCGGCGTTCGACGGATCCTGCGAAGCGTGAACGATCCGCGGTTCGACGCGAAAATCAAACGACACGGCGAGCGGGTTGAAATTACGCTGACGGCTAACGACGAAGGCTCGCCGGTCAACGGGCTGGACCTGTCGGCTGAACTCGCAGGCATCGGCGACCGGACGCAAACGGCGGACTTCGACCAGGTCGCTCCGGGGCGGTATCTGGCCTGGGCCGACTGGCCCGCGGACTTACCGGCTACGGTGGCTGTTCGGGATAAAAACGACGCTACCGTCTGGCGGTCTTCGGCGGACGTACTGTACCCGAGCGAGTATCGTTCACTCGGAGCGGACGGGGAATCTCTCCACCGTCTGGCCGATCTGACCGGCGGGCGGGTCGTCCCATCCGGGCAACTGGGCGACGTGCTGAAGCGGTCGTATCGCCGCCGAATGACCGGCCTCTGGCCTTGGCTGATTACCGCCGCCCTGGCGATGATGCTGGGCGAATGGTGCCTCGTTCGAATCACCCGGCGATGAACCCGATGACTCTTTCTTGTTTTCGGTACCGGCGGGTGTATAATGACGGGTCGGTGATTTGATATTTTGCCATCATATATGTTTCCCGTTTAGGAGAAAAACAATGTCTCAAGATGAAGAAACTCCCATCCAGCCAGAAGCCCCCGCCCCAGAGGAAACACCCATCCCATTGGACGACGACGACCTCGCACCGCTGTCGCTTGCCGACGAGGAAGATGCTTCCGGGCCGATTTCGGGGCGGTCCTCGACTAAAATCCAAGCCTTCGGCGCACACACCGGAGACGCATCCCAGCAGCGCCAGTATAAACGGACGCCGAACCTCACCGGCGCAGGCGCTGTCCGCTGCCGGTTGTTCCACTCAAAGATAACGGTCTCCGCCCTCGACCACATGGCCGATACGATAAACGAGTGGCTCGACGCCGACGAAATCGAGGTCAAGTACGTCGGCCAGGTCATCGGCACGATGGAAGGCAAAAAACCCGAGCCGAACGTCATCGTTACCGTGTGGTATTGATACAATCGGAAGACCGGAAGACCGGAATACCGGAAGACCGTGAAAAACGGAAAGAGACCGGAAGACCGTGAGATTACATTCGCGGGTCGAGCGTTTTGTTTTGGTCCTGTCCGCCGGGCGGGTTGACGGGCAGGATGAGCGTGAATGTCGCCCCGTGTCCCGGTTCGCTGTCGAGCGTGAGTCTTCCGCCCAGCAGGCCGGTGAGAGTCTTGGCTATTGCCAGTCCCAGCCCCGCGCCGCCGTGCTCGCGCGTCATCGTGTTGTCCAGGCGTGAAAATTTCTCGAATATGCGCTTCTGGTCGGCGGCGGGGATTCCCGGACCTGTGTCGGCCACCGCTATCGCCACCGAATCGACCTTCAGGGGCGAGACCGCCGCAGCGACCCGGCGGGCCGAGATGGTAACGCCGCCGTCCGGAGGAGTGAACTTGATGGCGTTGCTCAGCAGGTTATACAGTATCTGCTGGACCTTGCCGGGGTCGGTGCTTACCACGGGGATGTCTTCAGCCAGTTTCACCTCCAGCCAGAGGTGCTTTTTGTCGGCCATCGGGCGGACCAGTTGGCCAAGCGTTTCGGCCAGGTCGGTTATTGAAACCTTCTCCCGCCTGACCTCGCCGGTACCGGCTTCGATCTTCGCGGCCGCCAGCAGGTCGTTGACTATTCCGGCCAGCAGGCGCGCGGAGGTGAGGATGTTTCCGGCATGCCGACGGCGTTTCTCGTCGTCGGTCTCGGCCAATAGTTCGGCAAAACCGATGATACTGTTGAGCGGTGTGCGCAATTCGTGCGAGACGTTGGCGAGGAATTCGTTTTTGATCCGGCCTGCTTCGTACAGCGCGACGTTCGCCTCGGCCAGTTCGCTCAATCGCAGATCCAGCGCGCGGGTTGCCTGGCGGAGTTGGTCGGATTGGGCGTTGATGACGTCGAGCATTTCGTTGAAGCGGCGTGAGAGTTTTTCGAATTCATCCCCGCCGACCAGGTCGCATCGCCCGCTCAAGTCGCCCTCGGCGACCTTGTCGGCCAAGTCGTCGAGCCGGCGGACAGGGTTCAAAACGACCTGACGGATAATGAAATGAAACATAATCAGCGCCGTCATTGCCGCAATGATCGCACCCAGCACGAACATGCCACGGGTCCACCAGAGAAGCGCTCCGGCCGGCGGGGGCATGGTAATATCAATGACGCCGACGAGTTGTCCCGGCTGGAGGTTCGGAGCGTCCGGCTCGTCCCTGCGGTGCAGGTAGGAGGCTTTGGCCCGCACGGCGTGGAGGCAGCGATAGACCTTCCGCCCTTCCTCGTCGGCCTCGGTCAGCAGGACCATCTCGCGCTGCGGCTCAGCGCCGAAGAGCGTTACAGCCCGGCGAACGGATGCGTCCATCGGGCCGGCGTCTTCGCCGCCGGGAAGAAGCGAAACGAAAGCAAGCCCGCGCCGTCCATCCGCCCCGGCGGTGAAGTATCGCGCCACGTCGCTTCGGGCAGCGGGATCGACATGGTGATTCTGCTCCCATTCGTGCAGCGCCATGCGGGCCATCTCGGAGGCGGAACGCTCTGCCGCCGCCTCGGTCAGACGCTCCGTGAAATACCACGGCAACGCCAACGCCAAGACGATAATCACCAGACCCGCCACAGTGAACAGGACGCGAAACTTCGTCGCCAGCGATATTCGTACGAAACTCTTGGCCATAATGATATTGTACAGAAATACCGGAATACCGGAATACCGGATTACCAAAAACCAGGGACCAGGGACTTGGGACCAGGAATTAGGGAAAAACAGAAATACCGGACTATCGGAATACCCGTTTAGCCGTCGCCGGTACGGCGACGTTTTCATCTTTTCATCAGATTTGCTTTTTCAGGAGAAAAGTAACCGTCATTTTCTTTTTTCCGCGTTGGATCGTCATCGTGATCTTCTTTTTATCTCCGCTGCACAGCAGGCGTCTAAGTCCCCACATCTCGCAGGACGCCGCCGGTTTACCGTTGACCGTCAGGATAACATCCTTGGCCTGGATACCGGCCTGGGTGGCAGGGGTGCTTTTGTCCACAGAATGCACGACCGTCTTGTCCTTTATGCGGAGAATATGCAAGCCGCTCATATCCGTCTCATCCGGTTGGTTGAATTGGAACGCCTTTTTCAGATACATCTTCCCGTTGTGAAAGTCGAACGTTACGCGAAACCGGCGAAGCCAACCCAGGCCCAGCATATAAAAATTCCCTTCGCTGATGATCAGGTTTTTGCAGGTGAACTGCCCGACGGTAACGTTGGCGATTCTCGCCTCGCGTTTCCGCACGGTACCGGCGGCTGTTTCGAGAAGTCCCTCGGCCGTCTCGAGATTCTTTTCCTCAACAACATAATCAAACAGTGGTTTGACCAGGCTTCCACTACCATTGTTTCCGGTGTCCACCATGAAATCGGCTTTAATATTTGCCGGCATCCGTGCTGTTACGATGGGCATTTTCAACTTGTTAAATCGGATTGGGACCGCGTGTCCCCATTCCGAGTGTTTGAGATAATCCGGTTTGAGCAGCGCCAACTTGCCACGATCAAAATCAATCTGAAGGACATGTTTGCGCAAAACGCTCATCCCTACGATGCCTCGAATCTCCAGTCCTGTTACCTGCCGTAACATTTTCATATCAAGACATATTACCGACTTGCTTTCTTTCAGGTTCAGCGGGCCTAGAAAGGCTTCGGGGGCGGTGTACACCTTGAATTTCCTGGGTTCGCCTGCGGTTTTGACCTTTCCGGTCTTCGTGGGCTGCCCCAGGCGATCACGGAAGGATTCATCGAAAACGCAAACTGACGACCCGGTATCCAGAAGGAATTGGTAAGTCTTTCCCTCAAACCGCACGGGAAGGAGAATTAACCGGCCTTCCTTGGCAATATCGAACTCGGCGATAACCTCCGGCTGCGGGATACTCGGCGCCGTCGTGGTCGTTGGTCCGCTTATGGATTTCGGCGTAATGCATCCGAAAACCCACAGCGACACAAGAACCGCTGCCGCCGCAGGGATATATCTTCTGATTCTCATCTTATATCTTTTCTCTTTTGGCGTGCTCGCTTCAGCGAGGCATGGTCGTAATCGGCGCCGGTGCGGTCGTCGGCGCAGGTCTATCCACGATTATCACGTCGCCGGGCATGAAGCCCAGCGTCTCTGCGGCATCTGCCGGCAGGCGGAAGGCCTTTACGTCCCTGCCGTCGAGATTGACCTGTTTGGTCTTGAGGCTTTCGCGCTGTACTTTCTGACGGCGTATCCCCTTGGCGGCCACCTTCCGAAGCATTGCGTCCAGAGCTTCCGGACCACCCGAAAATCGTACGCCTGCGCCGGTCGCTAACTTCAGTTGGCTCCGCAGAGCGGCGGCATCGCGTTCAGCCCACATCGCGCGGGTTCGCATGCGCAACCACAACCCCGCCAGAAGAGCGATAATCACCAACAGCAGCGAACCGGCGATAATTGTGAACCTTGTATTAATCTCCGAGGAACCTTTTGCGTCTTCATTATTCATTCTGTCGTCCTTTTTAGCAGGGATGCAGGGGATAAACAGAAAAAATGAATATTGAATAATGAACAGAGAATGTCGAATTTTGAAGTAAAAAGAAACAAGCCGCCTTAGAGAGATGTTTTTTTACTTCGTAATTCAAAATTCCTTGTTCAATATTCAATATTCTTTTTTCATCCCCTGTATCCCCTGTATCCCTGCTAATTTTTTTCACCCAGGCTGCGGGCGATGCGTTGCTCGGCGTCGGGTTCGGCGAAGTCGGAGAACCTCGGCAGCGGCCGGCCTCGTTTGTCGTAGTAATACTTCAGCCCGCGATAAATCGCAAAATTGGCCATATACGAGTTCTTCTTCAGCGGCAAGGCCTTCAGCCGCTTGATAGCGCTGCGCGGAGTATAAAACTCGTGAAACGCAGCCATTTGCGCGTGGCGGAGTTGATCGATTGTCATCTTCGCAGGCTGGAATACCACCGTCGCACCGTTGTACTTGTCCCAGTCCGTCGTCAGCAGCCGCCCTTCGCGGCGGAACTGGTCGAAAACGACCGTGCCCGGATAAGGCGTCAGGATCGGATAGCAACTCATGCACAGGTCGGCCCGCTGGGCAAAGCGGACCGCCGCGGCACAATCGCGCCAATCGTCGCTGTCGAAACCGAAAATGAACGAACCCCAAATGCTGATGCCGTAAGACTGAATCTTCTTTATCCGCTCGATGTAGGTCTCGGCCCTGGCGTATCGTTTGCCGGACTCGGCGAGTGTTTCGTTTTTCGGGCTTTCCAGCCCGATGATAAGCCCGATGCACCCGCTGTCGCGCATTGCCGCCAGGAGCCGGTCGTTATTGGCGATGAGTATGTCGCACTGGCTGGCCCAGCGGATCTTCAGGCCTTTCAGTTTCTCGAACAGTTCCATCGCCCAGGCGTGGTTGCCGGCGACATTGTCGTCTGAGAAGATGAACACCCGGCTGCGGAATTTTTCGTATGCCTCGGCCATTTCATCGACGATGTCGGCGATTTCGCGCTGGCGGAATTTCCGGCCGAAGATAGCCGGCGTGGTGCAGAAGGTGCAGTTGTGCGGGCAGCCGCGGGTCGTCTGGATGGGGTTGAAGACCAGATACTCCGCCGGGTCCAGCAGGTCCTTCCGCGGTGTGGCGATGGGCGTATCGGGTGCGTCGGTCCAGTCGTAAAACGACTTGGCCCGCCCATCTGCGAGGTC
The DNA here is from genome assembly GCA_030631125.1 of Planctomycetales bacterium. The sequence goes on along the minus strand of DAOVLS010000089.1, from coordinate 190 downwards.
TTCCAGCGCCCTCGGCAGCGTCGCTTCGGCGTCACCCCGACAGACGATTGAGCCGTGCTGAAGCGCCTCATCGGGCAAGGCGGACGGATGAATCCCGCCGAGGATCACCGGCACGTCGAGGGCGCGGTACTGGTCGGCGATTTCGTACGCCCGGCGGGCCTGCGTGGTCATCGCACCGATGCCGACGGCG
>DAOVLS010000221.1 GCA_030631125.1 Planctomycetales bacterium | reverse complement strand
GTTTGGGGTATCGCTCTGTTATTTGTATCGGCGGAAGTGAATCAGGACTCAAGTGCGGTCAGGCCTTCGCGGACGGCATACTTGGTCAGTTCGGCCACGCTGTGGATGTCCAGTTTGTCCATGATGTTCTGGCGATGTGTGGCAGCGGTTTTAACGCTCACGTGCAGCCGGTGTGCGATTTCCTTGGAGGTATTGCCTTCGGCCAGAAGTTGCAGCACTTCGGCCTGCCTGCTGCTGAGGTTCGCCGAGACGGACCAGCCTGAGGCGGACATGCCTTGGGCGTAATCTTCGATTACTCCGCCGGTGATGGATGGGCTGAGGTAATTTTGGCCGCTGACCACGATCTTGATTGCGTGGACGAGTTCGGCCAGGTCGCAGGTCTTCAGCAAATAGGCCGACGCTCCCGCAATCAGCATTTCAGGGACATAAGGCTTGCCGGAGTGCATCGACAGGGCGATGACCTTGATATGGGGACAGTCCGAGAGTATTTGACGGGTTGCCAGGGCGCCGTTGAGTTCGGGCATGGTTACGTCCATTAAGATGACGTCCGGCGACAGGCGGCGTGCGAATTCCACCGCCGTTCGGCCGTTGTCTGCTTCGCCGACGATCTTTATGGAAGGCTCGCCCGCCAGCAGCGCCCGAAGGCCCTTCCGAAGCACCTGGTGATCATCGACCAGCAGTATTCGCGTGCTCACGTTGTTTCTCCATTGCCGCTTCCTTTTCGGCGTTGATTGGCAGGCCGATGGTGACGGCGGTTCCCCGGCCGGGGTGGGATTCAATCTCGATCCGGCCGTCGAGGTGTCGCAAACGCTCACGGAGATTGAACAGCCCGAAACCGCCGGTCTCGTGTCGGGAACAGTCCAGTTGCGATACGTCAAACCCGATGCCGTCGTCTTCGACGCGGATATTCAGAAAATCCTCCTCCTCCGATGCAATAGCCACCTTCACATGACGGGCGTCGGCGTGCTTGATAATGTTCAGCAGTAATTCCCGCACCGCCTGGAACAGCAGGCCCCGCAAATCGTCATTCAGCGGGACGGATTGCACGTGGTTTTCAAACTCATAATCAATGCCGTACTTGAACCGGAACTTACCCAGAAGCCATTCTACCGCCGCCGCCAGGCCCATCTCGTACAGCAGGGGAGGGCACAGTTCCAGTGTCAGCGACCGTGTGTCCTTGCTTACCTGCCTGATAAGCGCGAGGGCTTCGTCCAGGGCTTCGGCGTGAGCGTCGGGCAGGTCGCATTCGCGCAACAACTGAAGGTTCATGCTCGATGCGGCGAGGTGCTGGCCGATGCTGTCATGCAGGACCGTGGCGATCGAACGCCGCTGTCGCTCCTCCACTCGGCACAGTTTCGAGACCAGTTGCCGCACCTGCTCCTTATACTCCAGTATCTCTTTCTCCGCCCTTTTCCTGTCCGTAACGTCGCCGATGATTCCTCTCATGCCCACGGGAGCGCCTTCGTGAATGACGGGTGTGGCATGCACGATGACCGGAAATGTACTTCCGTTTTTCCTCAAAACCCTATATTCATACGGGCCGGCCCCTTCCTGCCCCGCCAGCACCCCGTGCAAATCACCCCCGGCGCGATCCCGGTCTTCGGAAACAAGTAATTCAAAGACGTTCAATCCTCCATCGATGTCCTCCGGCGTGTAGCCCGTGACACTGAAGGCGTTGAGATTAATAAAGGTGAGATTCCCCTCCACGTCCGTTTCAAAGACGATTTCCGGCAGCAATTCCGCAAATTTGCGGAACGGATCTTTGGCTCTGTTGTCAACGGCCGATGGCGTAACGGTTTTCACAATTGTTTTCCCGACCAGTTCTTCATCATGCGCGGTCGGTTCGGCGATGATGAAGATCCAACGAGGTTTATCCGAATCAAGTGATTTGCATTCAGTTCTCCGGTGCGAGGTTGATAATTCGCCCGACACAAACTTGAGGCGGAATATACCAAGGTGCCTGCAAAGATGTCCAGAAGAATCAGAAGAATTAAAAGAATTAAAAGAATTAGGGGAATACCGAGAAACGCAGAGGGGTATTGTGCTGTTCTCTCTTCCCGCTTCCAGCGGCTTCAGTCGCCCTGCCCGGTGATTGCTTCGAGGGTGCGGATTTTTTCTTCCCGGCTGCTGAGTTCAGCGGTCAGCACGTCTCTCAAGCTGATTAAACCTATTAATGAGCCGTCCTCTATAACGGCCAGGTGGCGTATGTGCGAGTCGGCGAGTTCCTTGGCGCACTTATCCACGTCGTCGCCGAGCCTGCAACTTCGGACCGGCGAGGACATTACCTCGGTAATCGGCGTGGATGACGGGTCTTTGCCGACTGCGACCACACGGACGAGCAGGTCTCTTTCGGTAAAGATGCCTTTGACTTCGCCGTCGTCCCTGATGATCACAGAGCCGACCTTTGCTTTGGCCATCATTGTTGCCGCTTCCATGACGGTATTTATCGAGGTCGCAACGATAACGTCGGGGCCCTTGATCATCAGAACGTCTTCTATAGTCGCCATTATTGTGGCTCCTTGTCTTTATGCGGGTACGGAAGCGTGTTGACCTGAATTTGACGACGCCAGTTCGATTATTCGGCGGGGCATCTGGTTTAGAGGTAAGATCTTTTCCGCGGCGCCTATTTCAATTGCTTCCTTTGGCATTCCGAAGACGACGCAACTTGCCTCGTTCTGGGCCAGTGTACTTGCACCGGCCTGGCGCATGGCGAGCATTCCCTTGGCGCCGTCGGCGCCCATACCGGTAAGAATGACGCCAATGGCGTTAGGCCCGGCGGTGGAGGCTACCGAGCGAAACAGCACATCGACGCTGGGGCGCTGGTGATATATCTGCGGACCTGTCTTGACCGCGACGGAGTATCGCGCCCCGCTTCGCTGGAGAACCATGTGATAGTTTCCCGGCGCTATCAGCGCCACGCCCGGAATGACCGAGTCGTTATTGGCCGCCTCCCGGACCTCCATCGGGCAGATCGAGTTGAGGCGTTCGGCGAACGTGGCGGTGAATTTTTCCGGCATGTGCTGGACGATGACTGTTCCGGGCGTATTTGTCGGCAGGTTGACAAGAACGTCCTCGATTGCCTTGGTCCCACCGGTTGAGGCCCCGATTGCCAGTATCCGGTGAGTGGTACGCATCAATTTCGGTGGGGGGGCTTTGGTCGGCTTAGGCGCGGACCGCTCGGCGGTGCGCCCGATGCTGTAACGAGCCATTGACGCCGCCCGAATTTTATCAACCAGTATTTCGCCTATCTCGGCGACCGTGTAGGCCGAACCCGGCTTGGATACGACCTCGATCGCGCCCAGTTCCAGAGCGCGCAATGCCGTCTCGCTGCCTTTAGGTGTAAGCGAACTGACGACGATTACCGGAAGGGGATTATATTTCATCAACTTCTGCAGAAAGGTCAGCCCGTCCATCCGCGGCATCTCCAGGTCCAGCGTAATCACGTCGGGATGGAGACTGATTATCTTGTCCCGCGCAGCGTACGGATCAATGGCCGTCCCGACGACCTTAATGCCCTGGGCCTTTGAAAGTTCCTTTGTAAGGACCTGCCGGACGACGGCGGAATCATCGACTACCAGGACTTTAATCATATTATCGTTACTCCTTTTGTCGTAGCGGCTATGCCGCTGATTCAACAATTCCTGTTGCCTGTTCGTCAATAAAAAGGGTCAGTTCAGCACTACCGGCGTCCAGCGCCAGACGGGCTGACCCTGCCGGGGCGAGTTGCTCGACTTCGTCGGGGATTCGACTGTCGGTGAGGATTTCCGGGGCGTGAACGTCAAAGACGACCTCCGCCCCGGCGATGACTGGAAGCAGGTTTCCGCAGATAACGTTCAGCGCTTCGGCGAAGGCGTCATGCTGCTCGTCGATCGGGGGTTCTTCGTCGTCTTCGGCGCCCAGCATATTGGCTGAAAGTTCCCGAAGCAGGCCGGCAGGGACGGACAGGAAAAGTGTTCCATCAAACGGCCCGGTGAACGAAACGCTTGCGACGAGGCGGGCATCTGTTTCGTCCGGTGCTTCCTCATCCGGGTCGAGCGGCATTATGAAGGCCAAGGATGCTAATGTTTCCTCGGCTACACGATATAGTTCTTCATTATACTTGTTGTTCATGGCCGATTCCTGTCATTTCACAGATGACTTCGCGTATGGTTTCCGGCGGGAAGGGTTTATGGATGAACTTCGCGCCCTTTTGTTCGAGTCGTTCTATTCGCGTTTTGCTTCCTTCGGTGGAAATCACGACGATGGGCAGATCTTTCCATACCGGGTTGGCGCGTATGCTCTCTATCATTTTTTCGCCGTTCATAACCGGCATATTGATGTCGGCGAGAACCAGGTCGATCCAGGTATTTTCAAGGACGTCCAGGCCTTCCTGGCCATTGGCGGCCTGGTAAACCTTGTCGAGCGGTATTTCGGCAAGGCGCAGCGTCCGGATAATCGACATCCTGACCACTGTGCTGTCGTCCACTATCAGTATGTTCAAAGACATTTCATCCGCCTCCCGGGGTCCAAACCCCGTCTGGTTGCTCCGGTAATATAGTGGAAAGTCTATCAATCACGTTACAATTCCTTATCTATCCCAGCCGAACTGAGCCAGACCCTGCCATTGCTTAATTCCAGGTACATTGTCCTGGCGCAGTTGCCGCCGACGTTTTCTGCCTCTACGAGGACGCCGTTTTTCCAGAAGATTTTTCGCAGCATGATGTGATTCTTTTTCCCGATGGCGAAGCGGTCGCCGTTGACGCTGTGGACATTCGCTCCGCCGGCGACTTTGACAATCAGGCGGCGTTTGATCCCGCCGACGGCGTACAGTTCGCGGAAAAACGCCGGAATTCCGGTATCAACAAACATATAGGGATTGGCCTTGGCCTTATCCGGGTTCAGTGTCGAAGTCGGCATCATCACGTGTAAGATGCCGCCGATGTGAGCGACCGGGTCATAGACTGCAACCCCCAGGCAACTTCCAAGTGCGTGAGTAACGACAATATCGCCCGGTTCGGAGGAAATCTTCATGTCTGCCACGCCGACGACGTGCTTCACTTTTGTTCCTCCAGTTCGTCAGG
>DAOVLS010000430.1 GCA_030631125.1 Planctomycetales bacterium | reverse complement strand
CGGTTCCAACAACGACTACTTCTCAAGGCTGGATTTCGCAAACCTCGATAATCGTGTCGCTGCCGCCGGGCCGGCGGGTCTCGAACCGAACTCCTTCGACTGGCTCGATGACGACACCGTCATCTTCAGCAGTTACGAGAATCGCAAAAACCTCTACCTGGCCGACATCGTCGCCGATCCGTTCAGCGTTACACTCAACACGACGTGGAATGCCAACGGATACGTGACGACCAGCGCCACAACACGAATTCGCAATGTCCGCATCGGCGAAACTTACGGAGATCACGCCTACTACGGCGACGCCGGCGTATCCACTGCGAAGTTCTGGGCGATCAACCTTGCCACCGGCGACGAAACGGAACTGGGCGCCTTGAGTGTTACCGGCGACGGAAGCTGGGGGCTCTGGACGGTTCAGGAAGCGGGCGGTTATCTCTATCTGCACACGAGCCACGACGGCATCTACGTTTATAACATGACCGACGCCACCACGCTGGGCAGTCTGTTCGTCCATCACACCAAGGCCGAACTCGACGCCCTGGTCGGCTCGACCGACCCGAGCTGGGGCTGCGACGTGGTTGACGGCGGAGCGAGAATAGTGCTGGGAGTCGGGAGCGGCCAGGCAGTTGAACTCGTGCCTGAGCCCGCCACGCTTGCCTTAATCGCCCTCGGCGGCCTGGGACTGCTGAAACGAAGGCGGAAATAGTAATCCGCAGATTACATGGACTGACATTCTGAATCGGTCCGAATTGATTATAACTACCAGCCCACGGAAAGCATTCCGTGGGCTGGTGTTTTATTGGAAGATTACCGGGGCTTTGTATCAGTTTACCGGCATCTGCGAAAGTCGGCGTGGACGCTTTTTCGGAAGGCGTCATCCGCGAAGTATCTGTATCCCACCTGCGCCATCGCCTCTGCCGTTCGGAGCATCTGCTTGAGTCCGTAGGCGCTTCCGGCAGCCTTTCTAAGCGCGATCGAATGGCCGGCGATTTCCCTCTTCGAGATGCCGAAATAGACGTGCACGCCGGGGGCGACATGGGAGACATCACCGAAATCGGTCGATCCGCGACCCGAACGGTCGGGGATAACGGGATTCAGGCCGACAGTCTCGGCTGCTTCGACGAACGCCTCGTTCAGTGGTTTATTAGGTCGGCGCGATTTGTACGGCTCCAGCGCGGGACTTATTTTCGGCTTCGTTCCGGTCATCAGGGCGGCGCCCCTTGCAATGTCGCGGAAGCGTTTATCCATATCGGCCAGCACCGCATCATCGGGCGAACGCAGAAAGAACCGACAGGATGCGCGGTCGGGAATGACGTTGGGGACCACCCCGCCTTCGATAACGATGCCGTGGAGCCGGCTGGATTCCGGCAGTTGCTGACGCCAGACGCTGACGCCGTGGAACAGCAGCATTACGGCGTCGAGGGCGTTTTTCGCCTTCTCAGGAGCAGCGGCTGCATGGGCGGAAACGCCCTCGAAGGTAACGTCGATCCGCTGGATCGCGGTGCAGCCGGTGTCGGGCGTAGTCCGCCACGACGGGTGCGCCATCATAACGGCGTCAATGCCCTTCATAGCGCCCTTTGCGAGCATCTTGACCTTGCCGCCCTTCGATTCCTCCGCCGGCGTGCCCATCACTACGACCGTACCGGGAATTTTCTCACGCTTCAGCGCATCGCGGAGCGCCGTGCCCGCGCCCATCGCGGCTGTGCATATCAGGTTATGCCCGCAGGCATGACCTATCTCAGGCAGGGCGTCGTACTCGGCCATTATGCAAAACGTCGGCTTGCCCCGCCCGCTGACGGCCTTGTATGCCGTCGAAAGACCCGCAAACGGCGTCTTCACTCCGAAGCCCCACTTCTTCAGCAACTGCACCTGCCAGGCGCAGGCCTTCTTTTCCTCGAAACCCAGTTCGGGATTCCGGTGTATCTTCATCGCCAGTGATTCCAGTTGCCCGGAATGTTTGGCGATAGTCTTTTTGATTTCCGTATTGACCATCGTTGCACTTGCTCCTCAACAAAGAAAAGGTGAGCGGGCACCGTGGCCGCTGCGTTTGCGGCCACGCGAAAGCATAAACGTGGTCGCAAACACAGCGACCACGACACCCCGCAAATTATTAAAATTTCTCGTAACAGACGATTTCGTCCAGGGCCTTGCGGTCGCGGTATTTCGGCTCGCCGGCGGGATAGCCAAGCGTCATTACCTCGACAACCGTAGCCTCGGCCGGTATGTCGAGCAGGTCGTGTATCCGATCCTGATCGAACGACCCTATCCAGCAGGTTCCCAACCCCTCTGCCACTGCCGTCAGGGCGATGTGCTCCATCGCTATGCCAAGATCGACCGGGTCGCTGGGAACGCCGCAGGCCATTCGTCGCTCGGGCACAAGTCCGACCCCGGCAATGACCACAGCCGCTTCGCCGACAAAGGCCTGGTCCTTGCAAACGGAGATAAGTTTCTTTCGCGTCTCGGCGTCGCGGACGAGGACAAATTTCCACGG
>DAOVLS010000301.1 GCA_030631125.1 Planctomycetales bacterium | reverse complement strand
GGCAGCGTGGCGGCGTGTACTTCGAGGCAGGATTCGCGATGGGACTCGGCATGCCGGTTATTTGGACGGTTCACAAGGACCAGATCGACCAAGTGCACTTCGATACAAGGCAGTACAACCACATTGTCTATGAGTCGGCAGAGGACCTCAAGCGGAAGCTCTACAACCGGATTGCGGCGACCATCCATTGAGCAGGGAGATAAGTTTATAGGGCCACGGCACCCGGCATCCGAATATTTCTTTCAATTGGCAATTACTCCATTCCTTCTGGTTTTTGTTCGGGGGCGGTTTTTCCGGCGGCTTTGAGGGCGCGGTAGAAACACCAGCCCAGCCCGATGACAATCAATGACAACATCGCAGCCAGGACTATTGTAGATGGGGCGGTGAGGTGGTCTATTTCCTTCGGGGCGGCGGCGGCCGGCTTGTCGGACTCGAAGAGTTTGTGCAGCATCACGAAAATCGCCAGTATCAGCCCGCCGGCACATCCGACGGACATCACGCCCGCACCGGCTGACAGCCTCGCCAGCCCGCTCGGACGGAGCGATTTCGCCTCGGCACGCCTCACTACGCCTGCGCCGAGGATTACGGCGATAACTGCGACGATTCCGCCCACGGCGGCAAGGAGCATGGCCCGAGGCATCCCGTAGGTCATCGACGCGGCTATTTCCTCGCTTGACATTTCGCCCAGCCGCCATCGCAGTTCGACCGCCGTTTTGAAACTCCAGATAATGGCGGCAACCGCGACAATCGCCAGCACACAGCCGACGATGCCGTCGCCCCGGCCTGTGCGGGGTTGACCGACGTGCTGGGCGTGCGTGTCAGCGCCGGGAGAATGAACCATACTGAGAATAACCGCCAGAATCGGGGCGATTGCCGCGATAATCAAGCCGATCATCGTAGGTATCTGGAAAACGCCGGCCTTGTTATATAGCAGCCCGCCGGGGCCTGAGGCCTGGTCCAGCAGCGACCATGCTGCCAGTGCGCTGAGGAAAATCGGGGCGACGTAGCGGATAATCACGTCCCACCACCAGCCGATTTTCCAGTCGCTGCGCTCGTTGGCGTGCTCGCGCAGCCGCTTGATTCGATACGCCCAGCCGATGACCACGCACTCCAGCAACCCCAGCAGTGCGATTCCGCTCCATTCGTTGATGAAGCCGTCCATCGCACCGATCCACGCCAGTCCGCCGCGAGTGCAATAGACCACCCCCAGGCCGAAGCCGATCAGCGTCATGCCGATAAGCGTCCGGTTTCGGCTCCACCGGGTCTTATCGACGAGCGAGGCAAGGACGCTCTCGGTGATGGAGAAGGCAGAGTCTATGCCGAGCGTCAGCAGTGCGATGAAGAAGATCGCGCCGAACCAGGCGGAGTAGGGCAGTTGGGCCAGTGCGTACGGGAAGGCGACGAACGCCAATCCCGGCCCGCCATCGACGACATTAGTAACGCCGACTGGATTACCCGCCTGTTGCGTTGCGAATGACATTGCGCCCAGCGTGGCGAAAACGGCGATGCCCGCTATGAAACTCGTGCCGATGTCGGCCAGGCCTATAATGGCGGCGTTGTTATTTATATCGCTCTTGCGGTGGAGGAAACTGGCGTAGGTAATCATCACGCCGAAGGCAAGGCTCATCGAGAAGAACATCTGCCCGAACGCCCATCGCCATGTTTGCGGCTTGGCCAGTTCGGACCAACTCGGGTCGAGGTAGAAGTTCAGTCCGCGAGCGGCCCCGGGAAGCGTCAGTCCGCGGATTGTCAGGATCAGCAGCATAATCCACGGCAGCGGGACCGTCAGCAGCACGACCTTCGAGACCATCTTCACGCCTCGGAAGATGCACAGGTACATCAGGACCCATATCACGCCCAGGCTGATTACAATCGGGCTGATAAGCCGGCCCAAGGCCCACGGCTTCGTTCCGGCGGCAAGTTCGGCCGGCTGCCACATCTGGAGATATTCCTGGAAGAAATGTTTGTTGACGCCTTCGAGTCCCTGTCCCTTCCATGCGAGTTCGCCGCCATGAGATGCGATCCCCTTGACGCACTCGACGAGAAAACTGCCGCAGTAAGCAAGTATGACCGGGTAGTACGTGATAATCACGAATCCCAGGATGATTCCCCACCAGCCGATCGGTTCGGTCCTGCGATTGACGCCGCGGTAGGCGTCCGGCGCCGCCCGCTGGGTCATGTGCCCCAGCGAGAACTCCAGGATTAACATTGGGATTCCGATTACCGCCATCGCGATGATGTAGGGGATCAGGAACGCCCCGCCCCCGTTGTCATAGACCTTGTAGGGGAAGGCCCACAGGTTCCCAAGCCCGACGGCGGAACCTATCGCCGCCAGGACGAAACCGGTCCGCGAACCCCAGTTCTCACGCTGCTGCCCAGGAAGTGCTTCAGCCATTTGCGATGTCCTTTCGCAATAAATCGAACCTCGATATGAATGCCATAACCGGCCTGTCCCGCCGGTAGTATAAATATGCAGCAACAACCGCCTCAGGGCAAGGAAAATTGGTGGTACAGACATCTTGACCGTTAAATGTGATATACTTCTCTGACATGAAAGGGGAATATTATGACTAAGTACGTTTGTGATGCTTGTGGGTGGGTTTATGATCCAGCCGTTGGTGATCCGGAAAATGACGTCCCCGCTGGCACTGCGTTTGAAGACATTCAGGATGATTGGGTCTGTCCGGAGTGCGGCGTGTCGAAAGACCAGTTCTCGCCCGAGCAGTAGGGGAGCGGCTTGGGAATTCCATGATGGCGCATAAGGTAACAAGTGAACATGAACTGGACCTGGCCCTGGCGTCTGAACTTCAGGCGGCGCTGCTACCGTCGGCCTGTCCGCATGATTGTCCGCACCAGATCGCCGCTGCCCGAAATCGAATGTGTACCGATGTGGGTGGCGATTTCTATGATTTCCTCCGCTTGAACGATGATCAGTTTGCACTGGTAATCGGCGATGTCGTCGGACACGGGGTTCGGGCGTCGCTGATGATGGCCCAGATTATGGGGTTCCTCCGCTCCGGACGTGAAAAACGCGGCAGGCCGACGGACACTATCTCCGGGCTGAACGATATGCTGATAGAACTGGGCGACAGAATCGGGAAAGTAGTACCATGTTCGATTTTTTACGTCGTTGTTGATTTGCCCAGCGGTATATGCTTTTACATCAATGCAGGCCATCCTCGACCGATCCTCTTCGACCGATCCGGTGATAACGTTACTAAACCCTTCGGCACCAGCAGTATGCTCCTGGGGATCGAAAAGTTCGAAGGCGATGAGATGTGCCATACCTTTATGCCGGGACAGCGACTGGTGCTGTACACCGACGGTATTACCGAAGCGCATTGTCCGCCTGGCGAGCAATTTGGGATTGAGCGGCTGCGGGATATTGTCGTTCGCTGTGCTGATGATACGCCGGATACACTTGCCGATACGGCGATGAACGCCGTACATGAATTCCGAGGCAGCGAAGAGCAAGAGGACGATCAAACTATCGTCGTAGTGGACCGAATCTGAATGTGGGCTGATAGAACCGCCGGGACTTGAGTTTCAGCGTGCAATTTTATGACAATTTCGCAGCAGAAAAATTTTCAATTGTGAGTTGACATTGAGAAATTAAGTATATATAAATAGGAATGGTTACTATTATGAGTAAGAAACAGGATGAAAACCGTAAAAAACCGCTTCGCATGACCCAGCAACGTCGGGTGATACTCGATGAGTTACGGAAGGTTACCTCGCATCCCACCGCCGACGCGGTGTACAGGATGGTTCGGAGACGCCTGCCGAATATCAGCCTCGGCACGGTCTATCGAAACCTGGAGATTCTCTCCGAAAGCGGGATGATACAGAAACTCGAACCAGGCGGATCCGCAAGAAGGTACGACGGAAACCCGAAGATGCACTATCACATCCGCTGCGTACGGTGCGAACGGGTTGATGACTTTTCTGTGGGATCCGTCCCGGCCGTTAATCGTGCAGTCAGGAACGTCAGCGGTTACGAGATACTTGGTTATCGGCTGGAATTTGTGGGGGTTTGCCCGAAATGCAGGAAGTCTGGAAAACACAGGAAAGGAAAGGAATAAGAATATGGAACTGAAAGGCAGCAGGACCGAAAAGAATCTGATGGCGGCCTTTGCGGGCGAATCGCAGGCGCGGAACCGCTACACGTACTTCGCCAGCAAGGCAAAAAAGGAAGGGTTC
>DAOVLS010000148.1 GCA_030631125.1 Planctomycetales bacterium | reverse complement strand
TGCGGAAGGAGTTACGGATTTCGCCTTCGTTCCCAACGGTTCCGAATCGTTCCCAATGGTTCCCAATGGTTCCCAACGGTTCCCAACGGTTCCCAACGGTTCCCATTGGTTCCGTTTCGTTCCCATTGGTTCCGTTTGGTTCCCCAACGGGGTCCCACAGGTCAAAAGATTCCGGCGTCAATTCCACCCGCTCGCGCTGATAGCGAATTATCGCATTTTCGGTCGTCGTCGGAAGCCGGGTTTACGGCATGCCGCTGCGCTGCAGATAAAGACGTGGTTACTCCGATTCGTCGATGAGGTGGCAACTGACCCATCTGCCCGGTTCGATTTCATGCAGCGACGGGATTTCCTGTGTGCAGCGGCTCTGGGCGAGCGTGCAACGGGGGTTGAAGGAGCAGCCCGGAGGCAAATTGGCAGGGTCGGCAACCTCGCCGGTAAGCGCGAAATTCATCTTTATGTCCGGGTCAGGCTGAGGCACAGCCGACAGGAGCGCCTTCGTGTACGGGTGCCTGGGGTCCTCGAAAAGCACATCCGTTTTGGCGAGTTCGACAATTTTTCCGGCATACATCACCGCGACGCGGTCGCAGATGTGCTTCACGACGCTCAAGTCGTGGGCGATGAAGACATAAGTCAACTGGAATTCGGCCTGGAGGTCTTCCATAAGGTTGATAATCTGCGCCTGGACGGAGACGTCCAGCGCGGAGACCGCTTCGTCGGCTATAATCAGAGAAGGCCTCATAATCAGCGACCGCGCGATACCGGCCCGCTGCCTCTGCCCGCCGCTGAAGGCGTGCGGGTAGCGGACGGCGTGCTCGGGTTTCAGGCCTACCTTGACGAGCATCTCGGTGACGCGGTCTTTCAATTCGCGACCCTTGGCCATTCCGTGGATTACCAGCGGTTCGCCGACGATTTGACCTATTGTCATACGCGGATTCAGCGACGAAAACGGGTCCTGGAAGATCATCTGCATCTTCGGGCGAAGGGCCTTGAGTTGCCTGTTGGGGATTTCCGCCAGGTCGGCGGTTTTACCGTTAGTACGGAACAGAACCTCCCCTTTGGTCGGCTCCAATGCCCGCAGAATGGTCCGGCCGGTGGTGGTCTTGCCGCATCCGCTCTCGCCGACCAGTCCGAGCGTCTCGCCCGGCATCAGGTCGAAACTGATGTCATCGACGGCCTTGACATAGCCGACCCTGCGCTGGAAAAACCCCTTGCTATAAACGGGGAAATACTTTCGCAGGTTCCTGACGCTCAGCAATGGTTCGGCGGCGGTCATTGGGCTTTTATCTCCTCGGCCCTGACACAGGCGATGCGATGACCTTCGGCGACTTTTTGCAGTTCGGGCGGTTTGCCGACGTCGCACTTACCCTTCTCGGCGTACGGGCATCGCGGGTGGAACGGGCAGCCCGGCGGGATTTCCGTCAGGCTCGGAACGGTCCCCTCAATCGAAGGAAGACGTTTGGCCTCGGTGCTGACGCCCGGAAGCGATTTCAGCAGGCCACGGGTGTAAGGGTGGCGAGGCTTCTTCAGCACGGTCCGCACGTCGGACTGCTCGACGATCCGGCCGAGGTACATCACCGCCACCTCGTCGGCCATTTGGGCGACAACGGCCAGGTCGTGCGTGATAAACAAAACGCTCGTACCGAGGTCCGCCTGGAGGTCCTTGATGAGTTTGAGCACCTGTGCCTGGAGCGTAACGTCCAGTGCGGTGGTCGGTTCGTCTGCGATCAGGAGTTGCGGCTTGCACGCCAGCGCCATCGCGATTACTACGCGCTGCCGCATCCCGCCGCTGAATTCGTGGGGATACTGTCCCATCCGCTCGGCGGCGGCGGGGATGCCGACCTTGGTGAGTATATCGACGGCAATCTGCCTGGCCTGGGCTTTGTTGACATCCTGGTGGAGCAGGATCGCCTCGCATATCTGGTTGCCGATGGAATGGACCGGGCTCAGCGCGGTCATCGGCTCCTGGAAGATCATGCTCACCAGCCCGCCGCGAACGTGGAAAAGATCGTCGGATTTCTCGCTCAGCGAGACGATGTCGATGGTCTTTCCCGCGCTTGTATGGAGCAGGATTTTACCATCGACGATCTGTCCGGGTTTCTGGATCAGGCGGAGGACCGAGTAGGCGGTTACGCTCTTTCCGCAGCCGCTTTCGCCGACGACGGCGAGAATCTTCCCGCGTTTGACGGAGAATGTTACGCCATCGACGGCGGGCAGTTCGAACCCGTCATGAGTATAGAAGTAGGTTTTCAGGTTCCTGACTTCGAGCACGTTTTGCGAAGTATCCGTCACGTATTACCTCGATGAGTACGGGTCGGCGGCGTCTCTTAGCCCGTCGCCGAGGAAGTTAAACGACAATACGGTTACGATAATGAATATCACCGGCAGCAGCAGCCAGGGATAATCCGACACGACCTGCATTTTCAGGCAGTCCTGGAGCATTACTCCCCAACTGACGATAGGTGGGCGGATGCCAAGTCCCAGGAAACTCAGGGACGTCTCGCCCAGTATCATCGTCGGGACGCGGAGTGTCAGCGAGACGATGATGTGGCTGGTGAAGCCCGGCAGCAGATGACGGAAGATGATTCGTCCGTGTCCTGCGCCCAGCAGTTTGGCGGCAGTGGCGTAGTCCTCTTCCCGCAACGACAATATCTTGCCTCGTACCACCCTCGCCAGGCCGGTCCAGCCAAGCAGGCTCAACACGATTGTTATGGAGAAATAAATTTGCAGGCTCGACCACGAACTCGGCATGGCGGCGCCCAGCGCCAACCACAAGGGCAGACGCGGGAATGCGTTGAGAATTTCAATGCAGCGCTGGATGAAGTTGTCCACAGTGCCGCCGACATATCCGGAAATTCCCCCGATAGTAACGCCCATAATGAACGTGATGATAATGGCCAGGATGCCGATCGACAGGGAGATGCGTGCGCCGTAGATAATTCGGCTGAAGATGTCCCGGCCGTACTTGTCGGCGCCGAGCAGGAAATACCGGGGAGATTCCACCACCTGGTCCCTCGGCGTTGCACTGTAATCGACGCCGAAGAAATGGCGGTCCCACGGGATCAGGCCCCATAATTTGTACGGCTCGCCCTTGACGAAGAATCCCAGCGGGACGACCTTTCCGCCGTTCAGGACGTAGGTTTTTTGATGGGTAATCGGGTTTTTGTGTTTCCTGACGGCCTGGATGTGCAGTCCGTTCTCCAGGCTGATTTTCGGTATCTTCGCCGGGGGGCAATAGGTGTATAAGGCGTTCTTTTGCCCGGACGGGTACGGCGCGAAGAATTCTGCGAAGATCGCCAGGGTGTACATAATGATCAGCAGGAACAGCGACGCCGTCGCCAGGTGATGCTTCCCAAAACGCCGGCGTATCAACTGCCACTGCGAGAGTGTTTCCGTACCGGTCGGCTTTTTCGCGGACTTGAAAAGTTTCATCGGCTGCCCCCCTTGAAACGTATCCGCGGATCAAGCCAGAGCAGCAGCAAATCGCTCACCAGCGTCCCGACCACTCCCAGCAGGCTGAGCACCATCAGCATGGACCCGGCCAGGAACATATCTTCTTGTCTCAGTGCGTCGAGCATCAGAGGCCCGACCGTTGTCAGGCTCAGCACCATCGCCACGATCGCCCCGCCGGAGACCAGCGCGGGGAATATCCCGCCGATGCTGGAAATGAACGGGTTCAGCGCCAGTCGCACGGGATACTTCATCAGGAGTTTCATCGGGCGGACGCCTTTGGCGCGGGCGGTTACGACGTAGGGTTTCTTGAGTTCGTCCAGCAGGTTGCCCCGCATCACGCGGATCATCCCGCCCGTGCCACCTACGCCCATGACCAATATCGGAATCCAGATGTGCTTGAGCAGGTCCAGCACCTTTCCGAACGTCCACTCCGGCTGAGCGCCGTACTGGCTTGAGAACAGGCCGAATTCCCGGATGTTGAACAATTCGCCGCTGGCGTAGATCAGGAGTATCGCCAACAGGAAGCCCGGTATGCACATACCGATAAAACCGACGAAGGTGAAGATGTAATCCCCGATCGAATACTGCTTCACTGCCGAGTATATGCCTATCGGAACGGCGATCGCCCAGGTGAACAGTATCGTGCCCAGCGAGATGAGGAACGTCAGCAGTACCCGGTCGCCTATGATGTCGTTGACGGATTTGAGGTTTGCCATGGACCGCCCCATATTGCCCTGGAGCAGTCCCTTGTCCTTGTTGTCGAAGGTCTGGAACCACATCAGCCCCATCCAGCGGCAATAGCGCTTGGTCACCGGTTCTTCGAGATGGAAGTAATTCCTGATCTCCTCCATTCTCTGAAGGTCAACCTCGTCACCGGACAACTTCAGTTGCATGATCCTGGTAGTTACGTAATCACCCGGCGGTAGTTGTATGATGGTAAAGACGATGACGGAGATAATCAGCAGTGTCGGGATCATTATCAGCAGCCGGCGGCCTATGTAGGGATGCTTGAGGGCCAGCATGACCACCAGGCATATCCCGATGATAAGGAACGACCACCGTATGACCGTACCGAGTTTACTTCCCGACGCCGCGGCTGCCGGCGCGTCGGGCGGCGGGGTAACGTTGACAATATCGTGTTTGATCTGGCGGATGGTGCTGGGCGAGTCGTAGGGCTTCTCAAAATAGAACGTTTCGATACCGGCGTTGCCCGGCGACAGAAAGAGCATCGAGGCGACAAGCGTTCGCGGCACGTTCTTGAAGCCGTCTTTCACCACCACCAGCATTGGCGGCCCGGTTGCAATGTTAATTGTCCAGACGTTTTCTGCGGCGAGGTCGAACGCCTCATTGAAAATTTCCCGCTGTTTGGCTTCGTCGCTTTCGGCGGCGGCGGCCTCGACCAACTCCATGCACCTCCGTAACGGATGGCCCTTTGGTGGCTCGATACAGCCCGGGTCAGATTTGGCGTTGGGATTGTCATAAAGCCCGTCCTTGCCGAACCACCGCATGTATCCCAGTGCGTAATCACCGCCCAGAAAAATACTGGGAGACAGGGGCGGGAGATATGGGCCACCGTCAAATACGCTGAAATCGTGTGTCCGCGCGTGCTTCTCCACGTAGTACAACGAGCGATGCCGCTCTCGCAGGATTACGCGGACACCCACCTTGGCCCAGTCATCGACGATAAACTGTCCCGGCCCGGGGCCGCCGCCCGTCCACTCGCAGTAATTCAGGAAAAACGTCATCCGCGAGCCGTCTTTGAACGTGCGATAACCTTCGCGATCACGCCTGGTCAGGCCGATCTCATCCAGCAGTTCGTTGGCCTGCTTCGGGTTGTGTTTTACATAACTCTCGTAGAATTTCTTATGGTAGAAGTAAGACCCGGGTCCAGGCCCGGCCTGGGCGGCCTCGCCCACGCCGTCGTACTCGGCGTCGATGATCGCCTGGCGGTTGATTGCCACCGACATCGCCTGGCGGAACCGCTTGTCCTTGAGCAACTTGTGCTTGAGGATGGTGTCGGGCTTGTCCAGATCGACTCGCAGGTTTATGTTGACGCTGATGAGGTAACGGCTTCGAGTGCCCGGATACCAGAGATACACATCGTATCCGCCTCGCTTCCGCTGGCTCATCAGCAGTTCGTAATCACCGAAAAAGAGATGGCGCTTCTGCATCGTTATGCCGCCGTTGGTGGCGGTTATCGCGACCAGGTTGGCGGCCTTGACTTCCAGAAGAACGCGATCGACGTAGGGCAACTGGTTACCCTGCGGGTCCACAACGTAGTAATACGGGTTGCGGACGAACGTCTGGGGCGGATTGGCCTTGTAGGTGTGATATACCCAGGGCCACATGCGGGGATGCTCGGGATTGAACCCGTCGTTTACGTCACGGTACACCGCAGCGGGGCTTGCCAGGTTCCGGGACTTCATGTACTTCTCGACAACTTCTTTGTCGCCGATTTTGGGATTGGGATGATATTTACGCAGAAAGTGCTCCGGGCTGTTGAGCATCAGTTTGCCCGAATATGACGCCATCTTGGAAACAAACAGCCCGTTTGGATGCGGGAAGACAAACTTGACCT
Organism: Planctomycetales bacterium; assembly: GCA_030631125.1. Next base: position 216 of record DAOVLS010000148.1, on the reverse strand, counting down.
TGTATTTGCCCAGTTTTTCGACCCTGCCGAACTCGCCGCGAATCTTCATTATCCCCGGCGGTTCGGCCATGATGGTCTTGTCGGTGCACTCATCGTTCCACCAGTACATTATGTCGTCGGCGGTGAACGGGTGTCCGTCGGACCATCTGACCCCTTTGCGGAGGGTAAAGGTGAATTCCTTGTTGTCTTTCGATACCGAGAAACTCTTGGCCAGGT
>DAOVLS010000280.1 GCA_030631125.1 Planctomycetales bacterium | reverse complement strand
TATGAACTGACGGCGGTTTGCGACATCAACGAGTCGCGCGTGCGAAACCAGGCCGATAAACTCGGCATCTTCGGCACAACGCAGGTGAGCGAACTGGTGGCCCGCGACGATGTCGATGCGATAATCGTTACCACCGCCCATCCGCTTCACGCCGAGTGCGTCATCGCCGTCGTCGAGGCCGGTAAGGACGTAATGACCGAAAAGCCCCTGGCCTCTACGCCCGCCGACGCCCGTAAGTTGGTCAAGGCCATCAATCGCAATCGCCGCATCGGCGGGGTCCACTACCAGGCGCGTGCCAATCCCGCCGCCCGGAAGGCAAAGGATATGATAAATTCCGGTGAACTCGGCAGGATACTGAGCATTCGCGTTACCGGTTCGTATTACAAGAGCGATTACTATTATTCGCTCGGCGGATGGCGTGGAATGTGGAAAGACGAGGGCGGCGGAGTACTGATTAACCAGGCGCCGCACGAGATAGACATGATGTGCTATCTCGCTGCCGGGGCTGCGCCGACTGAACTTATCGGGCGATGGACCAATCTTTATCACCAAAGCAGTCAGGTCGAGGATTTCGCCTCGGCGGTGGGGGTTTTTCCCAACGGCGTGGAGTTCATGCTCAACGTCAGCGTGGCGACGCACGGGGACGTCCGGCGGATCGAGGTTTTCGGAACGGCCGGGGCGATAACGCTTCAGGACGGCAAGTTCACCCGCTACGTCCGATTCGAGAAAGACCTGGTGGAATTCGCACACACCTACGAAGGCCCCGACCCATACGCCGGGCCTGAGGTCCACGACCAGCCCCTGCCGGAAGTCGGCGAAAACGACCCGTCGCTGATTCACAAGATGTTCGCCGAGGCCGTCCTCACCCGCAAAAAAGCCAAAATGCTGGTATCCGCCGCCGACGGACTTTGGTCAATGGAGACCATCAACGCGATTTACCTTTCCGGCTACCTGGGCAAAAAGGTCAAACTTCCCGTCAGTGCCGCGAGGTACGACAAGATGCTGGCGGACCTGATCGCCAACGCCCGCCCGGTCTCTCGCCCGCAGCGCGAGTCGGAAGAAGGACGAATCGCCACGTAAGTGTCAGTAATGGGTTACGGATGGTCTCGATGCCGGTCTCGACGTCGGTTTCGATGTCGGATTCGGGTTCCATCCGAGCGTGCTGACTACCAGATAATGGTCGGAGGCGTCGGATTTTATGATTCTGCTTGCCAGCGCCCTGAAGTGCTTGTTGCAGAAGATATAGTCCAGGCGAAATTTCCATTCCACGTCTCTATGCCGCCAGCGCCAGGTGATGTGTGCGTCAGCGCCGGGGGTTGCCGCTGCGAAACTGTCGGAAAAGCCGCACTTGGCGAGGAAGATCGGAACGGTCATGTACGGCGGGCTGTTAAAGTCGCCGATGAGGATGGTCGGCAGGGTTTTGGTCAGGTTGTCGTGGATGTACTTGATTTCGCGAGTGCGGACCGCTTCGGTCTTTGAGAACAGTTTCAATAGTTCGGCGAAATTTTCGCCCCGCCGGGGGACCGTCGGATGCAAGTGGATATTGGCGACCTGGACCTCTTTTGAGCCAAGTTTCGTACGGAACAGAAGCGTTCCGAAGTATCCGTGCTTTCGCGGCAGATATTGTACTTTTTTTATGGGCGACTTTGACAGGACGCCGAAGCCGCCTGCCGCCCGGCTGTTGCGAAAATACATGTAACGATATTTCCGGCGAAATGCGCGGCGCAGGCGCTTTTCGGACTGTCGGTTGGTTTCCTGGAGGCAGACAAGATCGGCGTCTGCCTTTCGGATAGTTTTGACTACTTCTTTGAGGTTCACGTTGCCGTAGTTTATGTTGTAAGTGGCGACAGAGAATCTGACGGTGGGTTTGGTGGTCGGCTTGGTGGTCGGTCTGGTCGTCGCCGCGGGAAGATAGGTAATCCACCAGAAGACGGCTACGGTTAAAAAGAGCGGCCCCAGTCGTTTCAACGCTTTCACTCCCTTTTGGTAATCCTGCGGCAGGGGCGGATTATTTTTCACCCGTGGCTTCCCGCTTTGCGGCGGCGAGTGTGCGCATGGTTCCCATTTTCTGTCGGACTTCCTGCGCCATCCGGCTGTTGGGATACTCGCCGATGATTTGCCGGCCTATGGCGATAGCGCCGACCCAGTCCTGGTCGGTAACGCGAATGGCGAACTGCACGCCGAAGTTGTGAAGTTTGGCTTTGAATACGCCGCGAGCGGATTCGGACAGGGCGGCCGCTTCCTGCGGCGTGAGGTACTTGTCCAGTTCGCGCAGTAGTTCTATGGGGCGGTCAACATCTCCGCTTTTGACGGCCTGGTCGTATTCGCCGAGCAGGTCTCGTTTGTGCTTTGTGCGAGCGTCGCTGATGAGTTGCGGAAGGGCGGCGATTTTGGGGTTATCCGGAAGCAGTTGCGACAGTCGATTTGTCTGGCGTGAAGCGCCGCCCCAGTCGCCCGACTCAATGAGTTTTCCGATTCGCCCCAGGGCCGCATCGACCTTCTGCTCGGCTGTCGTGGCCTTGGCCTTAACGATTTCCTTACGCATCTGCTCGACCTGTTCGGTGTGCCCGAATCGCTTCTCGATGTCGCCGACGAGTTTTTCGCCACCCGCGTAGTCCTGGCTGATGAGGTGCTCGTGGAGCAGTTCGTTCATCGCCTCGATTTCCGCCTGCCGGAACAGCAGACTCCTGGCGGCATCGGACATCTGCGACAGTTCGATCAGCCTGCGGTTGGATTCGTGCGCCGCTTCCAGCAGGCTTTCGATGCGTTTGAGGTGGTCGGAGAGCGGTTTGACGGAATGCTCGTTACTGACGACGGTCTCGACCAGGCCACGAAATACAAGCACCAGCGCCGACGCCGAAACTGTAACCAACAGCGATAATATCCATATAGGCAGCTTGTCAGTGACGAATTCGCCGGTTAGCGCAAAACTGGCGTACGCAACCGTCGCTACAAAACCCACCCCAAGAAACGCCAACGTAATAAGCGACCAGACCTTGACCAGCACCAGGACCCACGTGAACCGGCTGTTAGTGGCAGGCATCGAAATACTCCTTCATTATCGAGTACAGTTGATTGTATAGAAGTGTCGCCAGTTACTTATCTAACATCAATTTTATTATCGACGAGCCACAAAGTCAAATCCCACCCGAAGATTAGCAGGGATGCAAGGGATACATGGGATATAATTATTTTTTCTTTCTTTTTATTAAATCTTCATCCCGTGCATCTCCTGCATCCCTGCTAATTCTTCTTTCGAATCAACCAAACCTTGACTTGTCGGCGTCGGGCATCTAAATTGCCTTGCCTGCATCGAGCCCGAATGAACAGAACAGGAGCGTAACCGTGGGATATAACTGTGTAGTATGCGTCAAACAGGTGCCCGATACGAAGCGTATCACCGGTGATGCGATGACCGAAGAGGGCACGGTCAACCGCTCGGCCCTGCCGGCTATCTTCAACCCCGAAGACCTGAGCGCCCTGGAACAGGCCCTGACCGTCCGGGATGCACACGGCGGGACGGTAACGCTGATTACCATGGGTCTGCCGGCGGCGTCGGAGGTCCTCCGAGAGGGCCTCTATCGCGGGGCCGACCGGGCGATATTGATTACCGACCGACGGGCGGCGGCGTCAGATACGCTGGCGACCAGTTACATACTCTCCTGCGCGGTCAAAAAACTCGCTCCGGACATCGTATTCTGTGGCCGGCAGGCAATCGACGGCGACACCGCTCAAGTCGGACCACAACTGGCGGAAAAACTCGGCATGACGCAGATAACCTACCTGGAAGAGTTGATTACGCTGGAAGATAAGACCATCCGTATCCGGCGAAACGTCGGAAACGGATTCGAAGTCGTCCAGGCCGAACTGCCCGTGCTGGTAACGGTTATGGATACTGCCAACCAGCCTCGCCCGTCGGCAGCAAGAAAGATGATGAAATTCAAAAAAGCCCTCTCGCTGGCGGAGATTCAAGCCAAAGCAGAACACCTGCTCGAAGGTGATTACGAGAACTACACAGCCGAACTGAAAGCCGCCGAGGTGGACAAGTACTGCGAAAAATTGCAGGGCAAAGGCCTGCTGATTGAGCAGTGGAATCTCGACGACCTCGAAGCCGACCTGACATGGTGCGGAATGAAAGGAAGCCCGACAAAGGTCCACAGAATCCAGTCGGTAGTCCTGACCGGCGGACAGCATAAGCAGATTGACCCGACCGACGACGGCGTCAGCGAGTTGGTGGCGGAATTGATCGAAGAACACACTATTGGTTGACCAGGGAAACAAACATGATTGAAGTAAATCGACAAGGTGAAGTATGGGTTTTCGCGGAGGCCGAGGACGGGAAACTGTCCGACG
>DAOVLS010000304.1 GCA_030631125.1 Planctomycetales bacterium | reverse complement strand
GCATTCTACAACGAGGCCGGAGAAGTCCTGCTGACGCCCGCGTCCGTCCGGGCAGTGGCCAAAAGTTTCGCCGAGCGAGGCTCGGATTGCTGGTTCACCGATTCGCCGGATGAACTGCTGGGTGATTACGACCCTGTCTTCGATACGGACCTGGCCGAAGCGAAAAACTTTGACGCGAGCGAACTCCACACAGGCCATGATATTTTCGACGTATGGTTCGAGTCCGGTTCGAGTTGGTTCGCGGTGGCTGTGCAGCGCGAACTCATCGAGGAAATTCCGGTCGATTTGTACCTTGAAGGTTCCGACCAGCATCGAGGCTGGTTCCAGTTATCGCTTCTGCCTGCGCTTGGAGCGGCTGGGCTTCCGCCGTTCAGGACCGTTCTGACACACGGATTCGTCGTTACCGAGGACGGGCACAAAATGTCCAAGTCGCTCGGAAACACCATCGACGTAATCGACCAACTCTCCAAGCGTGGAGCCGACATTATCCGCCTGTGGGTAGCGTCGCAGAACTACCAGGACGACGTCCGCTGCAGCGAAAACCTCATCGCCCAAAGCGAAGACGCCTACCGGAAAATCCGCAATACGCTTCGGTTCTGCATGGGTTCGTGCAGTGATTTCGACCCAGCCGACAATACCGCCGAATCGTCCGAACATTCACTCGACCGATGGATGAGGCTGGAACTGCACCAACTTATCCGCGATGTCCGCAGCGCTTATGACAAATACGAATTTCACCGCGCGACGCGGCTGATGTACGAGTTCTGCACCGTTCAGGCATCCAGCGTCTATATGGCTGCGGTGAAGGACCGCCTGTACTGCGAATTGCCCGATTCGCCGCGACGACGGGCGACCCAGGCAGTACTGCACGAGGTGCTTTCTGTGCTGGTGAAACTCCTCGCCCCGATCCTGCCGCACACCGCCGAAGAGGCCTGGGAGCACATCCCCGCCCGCGACCCGAACGAACCGGAAAACGTCCACCTGGCATTGATGCCCGAATATGACGAGCAAATGCTGGAAATGGCGGAAGACCTCAGACCAGTCAACCCGGACCTCGCTCAATTCTCCTCCGACGAAATACAGGTGGGACCGGCCTGGATTTGGGACCGTCTGCTGGAACTGCGATCCGAAGGCCTGGTCAAACTCGAAGCGCTGCGGAATGCAGGCGTCAAGAATCCGCTCGACGCCGAAGCCGTATTCACCATCGCCGACGATAACCCCGCCGCCGAAACCTTCCTGGAAACCTATCTGGGCGAACTGGAAGACCTTCTCGGCATCGGTTACGCGCGAATCGAAAAGGCCCCCGCCGCGAGCGTTAAGCCCGTGTCTGAAACTCTGCCAATCGGCGTTCGCGTCGAGGACACACGCGAGAAATACAGCCGATGCGCCCGCTCCTGGAAACGCCGCCCGGACGTCGGAACCGACACGGACTACCCCGACCTTTCCGCCCGCGACGCTGAAGTTATGAAGGTACTGGCGAAGAAATAAAGCGTGGTCCAAGGACCGAATCGGCAATTACGTCTCGCCGATTAACGTATTAGAATCTCGCGAGATAATTCACGATCATAGCGGGCTTGATGAGGAGGCGAGAATCGCCATGTCCTTACCTCAAATAGACATATGGTACGGCAGTAACCAAACTTTTGGTAGATGCGGCAACCCGCAACGGTGGGTCAACCTGCCCGGACGAGCCAGCAGCCCCGACGGTATAGATTCGGTGCGTTGGATGCTCAACAACGACGAAACGATCGACCATCCCCTGCCGCTGGGTCCAACTGCATTTCGCCTGCTGGGCGATGGCGATTTCAATATCGAGTTAGACCGGGAAGCCCTGATGCAAGGCGACAACACCGTGGAAATCATTGCAACTGATCGGAACGGCAATGAGGCCGGACAGACCGTCGCCGTCCGATACGCACCGGCTTCGTCCTGCCCCCTGCCGCACACTGTTAACTGGGGTCAAACAAAAGAAATCAATGACGTGGCGCAAGTTGTTGACGGCCTGTGGCGTCTGACCGATGACGGGGTGCGAACGGTTGAAATCGGCTACGACCGCATCATTGCGATCGGCGACGTCGAATGGACTGACTACGAGGCGACCACGACCATGATCATCCATGGTTATGACGAAAGACCCGTCAAACAATGCTGGCCCAGCTTTGGCGCATGGGCGGGGTTTGTGTTGCGATGGCAGGGGCATCACGACTGGCACGATATCTACCCCAGACGCGGATGGCACCCTCTCGGATGCCTCGCAGGTTATGGCGGCAATCCCAGGAAGGACGGCTATCGTCTTCGGCTAATCCGCAATCCTTATTCTCCGATCGGGGATGGCGACACGCAGGACCTAATTGCGGGCGGCGTCGCCTACCGTCTCAAGGCACGCGCGGAATCACGCCCCGACACACCCAGCCTCTACCGGATGAAAGTCTGGCCCGCCGACCAAACCGAACCGGACGGTTGGCAATTGGAAGGACTTGGCGGCCAGGGCGAACTTGATCGCGGATCACTGCTTCTCGTTGCCCATAACACCGACGTTACATTTGGAGATGTTACGGTTACGGCCGTCTAATACCAAACACACAAGACTGACCATTGATAAGACCGTTACGTCCTGTCGGCATTGGTGAACCATTCCGGCGCGAGGCGGAAACATGCCGGCGTCCCTATTGGCTAGGCGTAAATGATGTCCTGAATACTGTCGCTGCGGAGCCTTACAGTCTGACTGTCCACCCGCTTGACACCGGGCCTTGCGCAGACCTGGTCGGCGGTGTCGGTATGGAAGAAGCGTTTTTCCAGAACGTAAGGCCCATCCCACTTCAGCGGCGCAACGGGATAATCCTTGTGCCTCTTTAATGCCCTGGCCGAGCCTTCTGCGATGCGCCTACGGGCCTCGAACGGCGACAGCGAGATGGCCGAGTTGCGACTCAACCCCTCCTTGACGCCGACTGTGGTAATGCCCTTGACTAATTCTTCAGCCTCGCGGCAGGCCTCAGTGTCGCCGCTAAGAAATATCAGCGGCAGACCGAACGCACCGATGAAAAGGGAGAATTGCGCGATCTCGCCGATAAATCGGTCGTTCAGTTTATAGTATTCGACCTCCCTGCTGCTCTGGGTGTGGCTGAGATTGCCTCGCTCGACCCCCGCCATCGCATGTTGACCGACCATCATGCCCACGTCAAATGTCTTGATCACATCGTTGCGTATCTGACTTGGAGCCAACGGTCTTCCGTGCAACAACCTCGCCTTAGGATGCAGGTCTTCGAACCAGACCCCTCCGGGGCCGTGCCCGTCAAACACAAGTATGTCCGTAGCCCCCTCTTTCAAGACGCCCTCCACTGCCGCATTGATCTCCGCCGTCAGCAGCCTCATGGAGTTTTCATAATACCGACCGTCCGAATACACCTGATCTTTGAATGATACAACGCCGCTTACCCCTTCCAGGTCCGTCATTATCAGAACTTTCATAACATTTTCCTTCCAGGATTGAATGTCCCTATTATGATGCCGCTAATGCTCATCGGCATGAGCGTTTTCCACGGCCTTGGTGAACAATTCCGGCGCGCGGATAGGTTTGCCCTCGGGGTTCGTGAAGGCGTGGACGGTGTAACCTTCAGCCACTGGCGCGCCGCTGCCGGCGTGGACGATTTTCACACCGCATCGGATGCGGGCCTTGCCGACCATCCGCCCCGTGGTGGTCGTCTCCAGCAAATCGTCGTATCTCGCCCTGCCGCCGTACTTAACGTACGACTCGACCACCGGAAGGAGCACGCCGCGATCCTCCATCTCGGCATACGACGTGCCGGTCTGCCTGAAAAACTCCGTCCGCCCACACTCGAACCAGTCCAACGCGCTCGAGTTGGAATACGTGCCCATCTGGTCCGTCTCGCTGTAACGGACGCGAAATTGTACGACGCTCTCAACTGACATTTAGATTCACTCCTGTCAAACCCGTACATCCGTTCCAATAATCGTTCCATTTTATAATGGACTAAAAAAACATCCGTCGCTATATCTTGTAGCAGGTTGAGACGGGACGCAAGAAATGGATTCGCATCAGGTCCTACAAAAAGCGGTTGAGAAGGTCGGTGCCAAGAAGGTGGCTGGCGACATGCGAGTGTCCTCGTCGCTGGTCTATAAGTGGTGCCAACCCT
>DAOVLS010000289.1 GCA_030631125.1 Planctomycetales bacterium | reverse complement strand
GATAAAATCAAGCGATTCGGACGTAACTTTCAACAGGAGTATTCAATGAGCATTAAGGCAAGCGATCTTCGCAAAGGTATGGGTGTAACACGCGACAACAATATATGGGTTGTCCACAGCACCGAGCACGTAGCCAAGGGCAACAAGCGGTCTTACATGCAGATCGAACTGAAAAACGTCAAGACCGGGCAACTCATCAAGGACCGTTACCGCGTGGACGACCCGCTCGAACAGGCAATCTTCGACCGTAAGCCGATGGAATATCTCTACTCCGACGGCGACAGCCACGTCGTAATGGACCCGCAATCATACGAGCAGATAAACATCCCCGCCGACTTGGTCGGCGACCAGGCAGTCTATCTCGCGCCGAATATCCAACTGGAGGTGTGCTTCGTTGACGGCAAAGCCGTTACGGTTGAACTGCCCAATACGGTTGAATTGACGGTGGTCGATACCCCGCCGCAGGTTAAAGGCGCAACAGCCACCAACCAGTTAAAAGACGCCGTCTGCGACGGCGGAGCACGAGTCAAAGTCCCCCCGTTCGTGGAAAACGGACAGGTCGTCAAAGTAGATACCCGCAGCGGGGAATACCTCGGACGCGCGTAAACGGGATTCAAAAAGAATAAAGATAGCGGGATTACAGGGATTTAGAGATTATGGGATAAAAGAAGATTAAAAAAATCCCTGTAATCCTGTAATCCCTGTAATCCCGCTATCTTTTTTGTTTGGCCTGAACTATGGAAATCGCTATCGCATTTATCGTCTTTATCGTCGGCGTGATTATCGGTGCGATTATCGCTCTGATTATCGGCGCGGTTCGCGCTCGCAGCGGCAGAGACGCTTTCGCCGCCGTCAGCCAGGAAGTAATCACCGAAAGCAGCAAGCAGATTATCACACTGGCCGAACAGGCTCTCAAGGCACAGTCGGCAGTCGGGGCTGCCGAAATCGAGGGGAAAAAGGAACAGATCGACCAGTCCATCGCCCAGATGAACGAGCGGCTGGAGCGGCTTCGGGGGTTCGTTCAGCAGGTCGAATCTGAGCGGCAGAAGCATTACGGCCAATTGAGCACCTCGCTGTCTGCCCTGTCGAGCACGACCGAATCGCTCCGCAACGCCTTGGCCGGCTCCAAACGCCTCGGCGCATGGGGCGAGCGAATGACCGAAGACGTCCTGCAACTGGCGGGGATGACCGAGGGCGTCAATTACACGAAACAATCGTCCGATGCAGCCGAGGATAGCGGAAAACCCGACTTCACTTTCTTTATGCCTAACGAACTGGTGGTCAATATGGACGTAAAATTCCCGCTGGAAAAGGCATTGGGATACCTCGATGCCGACGATGAGCAGCGGAAGTCCGCCGGCGGAGAGTTCACATCCGCCGTTCGCGGGCACATTCGCACAGTGGCATCAGCCAAGCGGGGCTACATCAATCCCACCGGCGGGACGGTCAACTACGCAATCGTGTTCATCCCAAACGAGCAGGTCTATTCGCTTGCGATGGAACTCGACCGCCAACTGATGGACGATGCGATGAAGATGCGTATCGTGATGTGCGGGCCTTTGACGCTGTACGCGATGCTGTCGGTGATTCGATCAGCCGCGGAAAACGCCAACATTATGAAGACCGCCGACGAGGTGCTCAACCTGCTCAGTGGTATCGAGAAGCAATGGCAGCGATATAAAGAAACGATGGACAAGATGGGCATGCGGATCGATCAGGCCAAGGCTGAATACGACAGCCTCGTTACCACGCGGACGAATATGCTTGACCGCCCCCTCGATAAAATCGCCGAACTCCGCACCGCACGCGAACTACCGGTAGATAGTAGCGAAGCGGACAAGGAAGAATAGAAGTAGAAAGCACTGACATCCTTGTGTTTTACTGCGAAGCGGCAAGCCGGCGCGAGAGTCGGCTTGCCGCTTCGCAGTAACGCCTACTCAATCGTCGTCGGTATCTCTTCTGCGTGAGCGGGTTTTTGGTGCGTCTTTACCGGCAAGGGCGCGGGCCAGACCTACTCCGCCGCGGACCATCAGACTGACCCACAACAGGAACAGCAGCGACGCCCAGACGTACATCACCAGCGGCCAGAGGTCGCCCATAAGCCCGTCGAATCGCTTCCAGATGACTCCAACCAGTGCGATAAGCCCCGCCAAGACGATTACCGCCGCCAACGTCGGCCTCAACGGCCTGCGTACCGGGGCGAGGCGAATCGTCAGGCACATCGCCAGATAGACGAACAGCGGAACGCGCCAATTCGTCCATTTCAGTTCCGTGCACGTCGTAGCCATGCGGTGCAGCAGGTCGATCTGCCAACCAAACTGGTCCCAGAACGCCGCTGTGGTTGTGGGGAATTTCTGGAGCCGATTTGTCAGGTTCAACGTCCTTATATCGGCGAATTGCTCGATAACCGGTTCGCCCAGAATGGCATTGGTAATGAGGATACCCGCCCCGCAGGCAATGATTACCATAAACGCAGCCACCACAGGCCCGATATAGCGGAGTTTCGGCTTGGCCTCGGTGGTGGGTTCTGCCTCGCCGGCGCTTCCGGGAGAAGATTTACCGCCGCTGGCTCCGCCCTTGCCGGCGTCCATCAACTTCGCCCGGCGGACTTCCCCGCCGGTAATCAGGCTTCCGAAGATGTAGGCCATTTCCGCGACGATCGTCCCGGGCAGCAATGCCCAGTTGACCCGCCCCGGCTTGATTATACCGGCCCAGAGGCGATACACGCCCATCGCGGTAAATAATATCCCCAACAAATAAATAGAAAATGCTGCGTAAATCAAAGCGACACCTTTCGATTACCACGAATTACCCGCCTTCGCCAGGCTATGGCATGGCAAGCACGAATTTTAAGAAACAAACGGATGTTTCATTCCTTCTTATCGGATTATCGAGAGCGTAATCTACACCGAGAAATACTCAAACCGATGATGGATATTCCACGCTCACCAAGCTTAGCCCGTCGGGCGGGGCGGTAGGTCCGGCGTCGCGACGGTCGCGCGAGGTGAGTATCATATCAATCCGCTCCGGGTCCCATCGGCCCCTGCCAATCTCGACAAGCGTCCCGACGATGTTGCGGACCATGTTGTAAAGGAAGCCGTTGCCCGTTACCGAAACGATGATTTCCGAATCCGCCTGGGCCACTTCGCACCGATAGATTGTTCGGACGGTGTTCTCGCGAGTTTCGGCCGATGTCGCCAGGCCTCGGAAATCATGCTCGCCGACAAGTTTCACCGCTGCTGCCCGCATCCGCTCTGCATCCAGCGATTTCCAATAGTGCCAGACCTGCGAGCACAGTTCCACAGGTCGATTCGGCGCGACGTAAATGCGGTAGCGATAAGTTTTTCTGACGGCAGAGCGCGAAGCGTGGAAATCATCGGCGACAACCTCGGCAGAGCGTATGGCGATGTCTCTGGGCAGGCGGGAGTTCATTGCCCGCCGCAGACCACGAAGCGGAATCGAAAGGTTGGTTGTGTAAAAATTGGCGACCTGCCCGGCAGCGTGAACGCCCGCATCGGTTCGGCCCGCACCCGAAACCGACACCGGATGCCCCACAATCCCCGCAGCCGCCTCTTCCACACGCTGCTGGACGGTGTCTATCCCATCAGCCTGCCTCTGCCAGCCGTGATAGGCAGTGCCGTTATAGGCGATTACCAATTTGATATTTCGTCCTGTTGGGAGCAGTTCGTTCATCGTGCAGGTAACTTTACCGTTCTACGCACAGTTTGCAAAATGAATAGGTAATGTGTCCCAGGCTGCCGGTTTGGGATACAATATCCGAAGAACCGATAACAGAAAGGATTTTCCTGTGCGAATGAAGACATATTTGCTGGCAATGGCGCTATTGATCGGCGGGTGTGGTGGTCAGGAAAATAAACCCGTTACTGAACGAGATACCCCGCCGCCGAGGCAGATAGCGGATACCCGCGTCGTGCGATTCTGCGGCACCGCGTATGCGACCTATGATGTGGTCTATGTCATTGACAGGTCGGGGTCGATGCTGGATATATTCGATGAGGTTCGCCAGCACGTTTTAGACTCGGTGAATTCGCTGGACCCGGTTCAGCGTTTCCACGTCATTTTCTTTTCGAAAGGAAAGCCGAAGGAAAATCCTCCGAGGAGACTGGTGTCCGCCACAGCCGAGTCGAAGAAAGAATTCGAAAAGTTCCTCCAAACTATCATTCCCGAAGGGCAAACCGATCCGGTTCCGGCAATCAGGCGGGCATTTGAGGTCATGCGTTTGGGCCGGCGGGGGAAAAGCGTTATCTACCTGCTG
>DAOVLS010000417.1 GCA_030631125.1 Planctomycetales bacterium | reverse complement strand
GTCGGAGTCGCCGGGTTTTTTGCGTTCCGCCACCAATGCCTGCGGAGCCGACATTCCGAGGACCGTCGTGTAGCCCCTGCTCGATATTACCTTTATGTACTCCGGCCCGGTCTCGAAATTGACCGCTCCGGTCGGCATGATAATCCTGCCGTTGTGCCGGTCGCGGACGTAAGGGGCGAGTAAGTCCGACAGGCCCTTAGGCCCGTGCGAGCGGGCGGGGAAAACCTTAATCGCGTCCGGCTCAAGCCCGTCGGGGCGTTCGAGGAAATAGTTCAACTCGCTCGGCGTGAACACTGCCGGAGCCGAGAAAACGTTCGCCTCGCGCGTGATGCGGACGAAATCCTTGCCTTCGCCGTATCCGCCCATGACGTTGGCCGGGGCGACGATCATATCGAAGCCCATCTCGATAGCGGCGTCGAGTTCCTGCGGGTTTATCACGCTTCCGACGCCGAGAATGAACGGATTATCAGCCGGGCCCGCTGCCTGGATTTTCACCAGTTCGACCATCGCCTCTCGCAGCAGGGCTTCTTCGATACGGAAAGTAACCTCGGCTATGTACCCGGCTTCGTATATCGCCTTCATGGTCGTTACCATGTGTTCGGGTTTGGTAATGTGGCTCTTGTTCATCACGACGACGACGCCGCTTTTTCGTAAAGCCGCATCTGTCTTAGTTCTGTCACGCTGATAATCTGTCATTGTATCTCTCCTGTTACCTTATCTCAGTGCACTGACTCCGCCGCCGGAAATGGCGCGTTTGACTTCCTTTTCAACGTCGGATTGTTTTACCATCGAGACGTCGCCGGGGGTTTCCTGTACGCATATTCCGTGGGCAGCGCCCCACTGGGCCGCCGTTGCGACGTCGTTGCCCTTCAGCAGCGCAGCCGCTACGCCCGAAGCGAACGAATCCCCCCCGCCGGTGCGGTCGGCAATCTCGACGCCCTCGCGGGTAACTGCCAGGTGCAACTTATCCTCGGCAGTGTCGAAAAGCACCGCGCCCCAGTTGATTTTGTCGGCAGACAATGCCGCTCGAAGCTGCGTTCCGATAAGTTTGAGGTTCGGATATTTCTTCGCCACCCGTCGGAGCATTTCCGAATACGCCTCCAGCCATATCTCGAACGGCTCGTCCTTCCCGACCTTCTTGCACTCTTGGCCGAGGGCGTCGTCGAAGTCGCCCTGGTTGCCGACGAGGAAATCGCACATCGTAACGATCTTCTGGTTCTGCTTGCGGGCCTTTTCCTTGTCCGGCTCGACTTTCGAGCGGTAGTTCAGATCGAATGACCTGACAGCCCCTGCCGCACCGGCTGCTTCCATCGCCTCGATTGCCACGCCGGCTGACGTCGGTGAGATAAGCGTGAAAATCCCGCCGGTGTGGAACCAGCGGACACCCCGGCCGAACAGGCCTGCCCAGTCGAAGTCGCCGGCTGCGATCTCGCGGATGGGCGTATGGGCGCGGTAATATTCCGTTATCGAGGGCAGCACGCCTTTGCCGCGCCAGGTGAAGTTGACGCCGTTGTGAAGTGTGCCCTTGGCATCGGTCGAGAATTTGCCTTTGCCGTCTGTGCTGAACCAGATGATGTTCGTCGTGTCGACGCCGGCTTCGCGCATCTGGTTTTCGATATTTCGCCCGATGCCGTCATCGACCAGCGCGGTAACGACGGCCGTCCTCATCCCGAAGCAGTAACTCAGCCCTTCAGCCATGTTCGTCTCGCCGCCGCCGTGCCAGATACGCCCCGTCCTTGCTCGTGGGGTCGGCACGTCGCCCGGATCGACTCTCAACATCACCTCGCCAAGCGAGACCTCGTCATAACGACATTCTTCAGCGGATTTGATTTTCAGATCAGCCACGTTCATTATCTCCTGATTTTGTTCCTTTTTACAAGCCGCGCACACGTTTGCGGAGAGGGATTATAGCACCCCTGAAATGACAGTCAACGAGAAGAAAAGCCGGCAGGAGCCTTTTTTATTCGTCCAGGACAACCGTGATCGTATGGGTCGGCCTTTTCGGGTCGGGCCGGTACCACTTCGGGCCTGGATTGACGCCGGTGATAACTTTCTTCCTGCCGTTCTTTTCGACGGTGATAGTGTAGGTGAATTCCTTCTTGCCGGCCTCATTCAGGACAAAATCGGCCAGGACCATGCAATGCTTCGCATCGGTGGGCAGCGGTGTGTGACCGTTCTTGAGAGTATGAGTGGCCTTCAGGGGTTCGGTTACCCATTTCAGGTATGAGTTATACAAGTGCCCACCGTCTATCCCTTCCTTGCCGGTAATTGTCCAGACCTGCTTTTCCTCGAGGGAGCATATCACGGCTCCGTTGTCGCCCTTGACACTACAAGACGCCCCCTTCACGGGGTTTCCCGCAGCGTCCACCACCTTCACATCCAGGTAGTACTTGACCACGATGTCCGCATCATCGGTCGCGGGTTTGACGGTGGTCGAGTCGAACTGTTAAGTTTCAGCGTGGCTCCGCCTTTGAGCCTTATCTCGTACTCACCATCGGCAGAGCACGCCATTTTCAGCGTCTCGTTATTGAGACTCAGTTCAGCCCCTCCCGCAACCACCAGGTTGGTCCGGCAGATTGCCTCCTTTTTGCCCTTATCGTAACTGAAGAGTTTCTCGTTCTTTACAGCCTTGGTGATATCCGCGAGTGTTATTTTCCTGCCGCGAAG
>DAOVLS010000375.1 GCA_030631125.1 Planctomycetales bacterium | reverse complement strand
GATTTCATCAATAACATTCAAAAGGTTGTCTATTACCTGGACTACCCGGTTGCCGGACCGGGCTCCTTCCCGCAGTACATGGTTTCCGAACTGGCCGCCCGACACAGAAAAGTGGTGCTTGGAGGACAGGGCGGCGACGAGATATTCGGGGGCTACGTCCGCTACCTGATCGCCTATTTCGAGCAGTGCATCAAGGCGGCAATCGACGGCACTACGCACTCGGGCAACTTCATCGTAACGTACGAGTCGATTATTCCGAACCTTGTTTCGCTTCGTCAATACAAACCCCTGCTGAAGGAGTTCTGGCGGGAGGGGCTATTCGAGGATCTGGACCGGCGGTATTTCCGGCTGATCAGCCACACGCGCAAGTTGAATGACGAGATTGACTGGGAGGCGCTGCACGGTTACAGCCCGTTCGAGACCTTTCAGAGCATCTTCCGGGCCGACAACGTGCCCAGCGAATCTTACTTTGATTCCATGACGCACTTCGACTTCAAGACGCTTCTACCGGCTCTGCTTCACGTGGAAGACCGTATGAGCATGGCGCACGGGCTGGAATCGCGCGTGCCTTTCCTCGATCATCCGCTGGTGGAATTGGCCGCTACAATGCCGTCCAACGTCAAGTTCCAGGACGGTACGCTCAAGAACGTGCTTCGCAAGTCGATGCGGTCGGTGCTGCCTGACAGCATCGCCGATCGCAAGGACAAGATGGGCTTCCCCGTCCCGCTGACCGAATGGATCGGCGGCGAAGCGTCTGAATTCGTCCGCGACATACTCTCGACGTCGAAGGCGCAAAACCGCGACGTGATAAACAATAAGGCGGTAGTTGAGCGTCTCGGCGAGGAAGTCAAGTTCGGCCGAACCACATGGGGACTGCTCTGCATGGAGATATGGCAGCAGACGTTTCATGACAAACACGATGAATTCAAAGCACTGATAAAAACCCAAAGGAGAAAAGTTAATGAAGGTGCTGATAACGGGCGGGGCGGGCTTCGTCGGGTCGCACTTGGCGGATCGGCTGCTGAAGCGAAATGACCGGGTCATGGTCGTCGACAACTATGCGACCGGACGACGCGACAACCTCAAGCCGCATGAAAATTTGACGGTGGTCGAGGGAACCATCGCCGACGCCGACCTGGTTAACAGGTTGTTCGATGAGTTCGCTCCGGACAAGGTGGTTCACGCGGCCGCTTCCTACAAAGACCCCGACGATTGGGAAGAAGACGCCCGCACCAACGTAACAGGCTCGGCCATTGTTACCCAGGCCGCCGAACGTATCGGCGTGGACCGGCTGATTTACTTCCAGACGGCTTTGTGCTACGGCCTCAAACCGCTCGAACAGCCTATCACGCTCAAGCACCCCATTCGTCCCGAAGGAAGCAGTTATGCCGTCAGTAAAACCGCCGGCGAGCAGTACATCATGCTAAGCGGGCTGGATTTTATCTCATTCCGTCTGGCCAATGCCTACGGCCCGCGAAACATCTCCGGACCGCTTCCGACGTTCTATCATCGCCTCACAGCCGATAAGTCGTGCTTTGTTATGGACACCCGTCGGGACTTCATCTACGTCGCCGACCTGATCGACGTCGTTATCAAGGCCCTGGACGGTCAGGGTCGGCGCGGGCCTTATCACGTCAGTTCCGGCAGCGACTACGCAATAAAGGAACTGTTCGATGCGACTATCGACGCGCTGGGTATCAGCCCGGAGCATGAAGTGGAGGTTCGCCCGCGAAGCCCCGACGACGTCTTCACCATCCTGCTCGACCCGTCGGAAACCAACCAGGATTTCGCGTGGAAGATCTCCACCCCGTTGACAAAAGGTGTCAAAGCGGCGATAGAATACTACAAAGAGTACGGAATCGAGCAGACGTACACCCATCTCAAGACGGATGAGAAAAAAGAGTAACTGACGGTCAATCGCCGTTCACGCAGGCAGGAGAAACCCGGTTGCAGGAATTTAAAGATCAAAAAATTCTGGTGGTTGGCGGCGCAGGTTTTGTCGGCTCGAATCTTGTCAAAATGCTGCTGCCGGCCGGGCCTGAAAAGATTATTGTCGTCGATAACCTGCTTTCCGCGGAACGGTCCAACGTGCCCGACTCGCCGCTGGTGCAATTCATCGAAGGCTCCATTACGAACGATGAGATACTGGACTGCCTGGAGGACGACCTGACCTACGTTTTCCATCTGGCGACGTACCACGGCAACCAGAGCAGCATTGCCGATCCCTTGGCCGACCATGAAAACAACACCCTCACCACGCTCAAACTGTACGAGCGGATCAAGCAGTTCAAAGACCTGAAGAAGGTCGTATATTCCTCCGCCGGCTGCACCGTGGCCGAAAAGACCTTCGAGACGGCTCACGCCACCGACGAGGACGCGCCCGTTTCGCTGTACCTCGACAGCCCGTATCAGATGTCAAAGATATTCGGTGAGTTCTATTCCAACTATTATTTCAGCCGCTTCGGTCTGCCGGTGGTCAAGGCGCGGTTCCAGAACGTTTACGGGCCTGGCGAGATACTGGGAGCAGGGCAGTGGCGCGGCACGCCGGCCACCGTCTGGCGGAACGTGACCCCGACCTTTGTTTATCGCGCCGTCAAACAGATGCCGCTGATCGTCGAAAACGAGGGAATCGCTACGCGCGATTTTATCTATGTCGGCGACATCGTCGAGGGGTTGATGCTCTGCGCCGTAAAGGGCGCCCTCGGCGGCGTGTACAACCTCGCCACCGCCGTGGAGACGTCTATCCGCCACCTGGCGGAGATGATTAACAGGCTCACTGATAATCCCACGCCGATTGAACTGGGACCCAGGCGCGACTGGGACCGCTCCGGCAAGAGATTCGGAAGTACCGAAAAGGCGCGCAGGGAAATAGGTTTTGACGCCCATGTCGGACTGGAAGACGGGCTTGCTGAAACTATCCGCTGGACCCGTGATAATATCGACCTTATCGATTCCTGCATCGCAAAGCACAAAGATCACTTGGCGGCGGCGACTCGTGATTCGCGGTAAAATCGAATTATCACACCCACTCATACCCCCAAGCCGGCGTACAGTGACAACAGTTTCTCCGCTTGCCTTCGCCATGAGTACTTTTCCCTGGCGCTTCGTAAATTCGCTTCTGTAAATTCGCCCTTCTTCAGGCGCTCGCGACAATCGTTAATGGCCTCAACGATAGACTTTGCGGT
>DAOVLS010000290.1 GCA_030631125.1 Planctomycetales bacterium | reverse complement strand
GGCGTACTGTGCAGCGAAGCCTATGGCGGCGGGTACGCCGAGGAGGATAATCAGCAGCAGGTCGTTTCCGACCAGTGCAGGCCTGATGGAGTTGCTCATCGAACTGTTTGACAGGAGCAGCGATATTATTCCCCCGACGGTCATAATCGCGCCCTGAAGCCCTGTGAAGATCATCACCGACGCGCGGAAGACCACGAAGGCGATCATACCGACGACGACCATTCCGATAATCCCGCCGGTCCATGCGTGTTGTCGCATTGCGTCGTTACCGACGGCGGTGGCGACCAGGTGCCATCCGGCGTAGCCGATCAGTCCCCCTGCCAGCGCACCCATAATTCCGACGGAGTACTTGAGCATAGGCCAGGCCACCGCCCCCAGCAGCGCCGCTCCGCCAAGGGTCATCAGCAACGGCGTATTCGACGAGCCGTTCATAAATGTCCGCCCGATGTACATCCCAATCAACGCACCGATCCCGATGCCGTTGACGACGACCATAGACTTATAATATTTATGTCCGTAGAACAGGTACCATATCCCGATGGCGACAAAGGCGGCGGCCTGGAGCGTGCCAAAAGACTCCAGGCAAACGATGAACTCCTCGCGGGTGGGCAAGTGCAGGCGCAACAGGCCGTCGAATACCTCCATCAGCCCGCTACCGACCTGTTCAGCTTGTGTGGTCTGACCCAGTGTCATCCATGCACCGTTTTATTTCAATCCGTTCACTTGAGTCGTCGTCGAACCTCGGCCAATACGCCGCGGGCGAGTTCGATCTTACTCGCGTCGTGCAGGTCCGGAATCGCCCGGTCCAGGTGAGCCTCGGCCTCTTTGTCCTGATGTAAATATCGGCCATAGATAAGCCCGAGCATCAGCCTGATGTCGCCGATGTATTCGTAATTACCGTAGTGTTTGAGGAACTGCTCGTAGGCATAGGCGGCGGTCCGGTGCTGCCTTGCCGACATGAGGTAGTTGGCGACGTCCAGTTGCTGGTTCGTCGGCAGGAGAGCATCGTCGGTAATTCGGACGAGTTTGGCGTATCCTTCTGCGGCGGCGGCGAAATCGTCCCTTGCGTGGTCGGCGGAGATTTGCTTTCGCAGTTCCAGTTCAGCCGCTTCGGGTCCCGAAGGCGCTTCGGCTGTGATAGTCTTCGTGCTGACCCACCGCCGGGCAGGACCGGACGGGGTCCGGCTGAACGGGTCGTAACCACCGGCGACAGACTGACTGTAATTCCGCCGGCGGCGCCACGTGCCAATCAGGCTCAGCAGGTCATAAGGTTCTCTCGGAAGGACCTTTATCGCCAGAAAACCGGCGGCGACGACGATACCGAAGACGTACCCGCTGGAGTGCGCCACGTACGCGACGCCTCCGCCGGACTGCCCCAGCGAAGCGTACAGGTTCCAACCGAACTGGAGCAGCAGGAAGAACAGGCTGGAAACCTCCAGCGGCATCAGTATGTAGAACAATATCACCAGCACTGTAATGCGCACGCGGGGAAAGAGGACCAGGAACGCCCCAGTTACGGCCGAAATCGCGCCCGACGCCCCAAGCACAGGGGCAGTGCCGGACAGCAAAACGTATCCGACACCGGCGATGACACCCCCTGCCAGGTAAAACGCAAGATAGCCAACGTGGCCAAGACTGTCGTTCACCGCGTTGCCGAAAACCCACAGGAAGATCATGTTGCCTATCAGGTGCCCCCACCCGGCGTGCATGAACATGCAGGAGAAAAACTGATAGACCTCGGGCCTGTCGGGTTGCAGCAGGTACGCCCTTACCCCGGGCGTGTCGGACCTCGCAGCCTGGAGGACAATGAATACGAAGACATTAGCAGCCACCAGCGCGTAATTAATCCACGGCGTATGTTTGAGCCGCCTGTCGGTTCCGATTGGAATCATGCTGTTTCTTTCTAAAAAAGCGTTCAGCGTTCAGCATTCAGCGTTCAGCAAAAAAGGTGAAAAAGCGATGCAGTTAGTTGCTGACTGCTGACCGCTGATTGCTATCTATCAGTATTTCCGCCCGACTGCGCGGGCGACGACCGTATCGTACACGGATGCGCCAACCGCGTCGAATTCTACACGAAAATTAGCGCTTTTGCCTGAGCCTATCGTCCGGGCGGAAACCAGTTCGCCGATTACGGGCTTGTCGTTGCCCTGGACGCCTTCGTCGTCGAAGAAATCACAATAGATTTTGACGTCCTTTACCGGCACAGACGAGCGGTTGCGCGTCCTGCCGCTCCAAACGACTTTATCATTCTGATCGTCGGAGTTCATCCGGGCGGCATCAATGGTCCAAATGATTGTATCGGCGTCCACCGGCTCACCGGTGGCGATGACCTTGATATTATTTTCATCGGCCTTCCGGCCGCCAAGGCGGATACTGAAGTGAATCACTCCTTCAGGAGGGACGAATTGATATGTCCGGCTCAGGCCTCGCACGCCGTTGATATAGACGGTAACGGTAATCTGTTTCCGGGCAACGGCGTACATGTTAAGCACACTGCCGCAGACGTACATCTTTTCGACACCGTCGGTTTTGACAATTTCCCAGCCGGTCTGGAGTTTCGGATCGCCTTTGATGGTTTGATTTTCGCCGGGCGAGTGCTTCGGCGGCGCACTTCCGCCGGCCTCGGCGCGATGCCTTGCGATTTTGCGTCCAGCCTCTTCCAGCGTCGTCTTTTCCTGCTCGATAATCCGGCCTGTCTTTGCATCACGCACAATCACAGTCGGATGGGTCAGCCTGTAATGAATGATTATGGCCATGGCGGCAATGCCAAGTATACCGAATATGCCGACTATCAGCAGGATTACAGAGGTCGAGGAGGTTGTTCGTCGCATCTGCCTCGGCTTCGGTTCTGTCGAGCGTCCCGGTTCGCGTAGCGCCGGGGCAGGCCCGTCGACGTTGCTCGGGGCAAGCGGGATGGGTGCGCCTATTTCTTCCACAGTGGACCCGATAAAGGCCTGACCGCACCGGCTGCACTTCATCCGTGCTTCTGTTACAGGGGCCGGTACCTTGAATTTACGCCGGCAAAGGGGGCATTGGACCACGTGCATAGTAATATCTCCGACATCGAAACCATTGTATCCTTTGCAAAATCTGTTTGCCAGTGGTGTGGTCGGTTTTCTGTGGCGTGAGGTCGCACTGATTGCGACAAAAAATCAGCAGGGATGCAAGGGATAAACAGCAAAAAACGAATATTGAATAATGAACAGGGAATGTCGAATTTCGAAGTAGAAGAAACGAATCACCTTTGAGAGATGTTTTTTTACTTCGAAATTCAAAATTCTTTGTTCAATATTCAACATTCTCTTTTCCCGTGCATCCCCTGTATCCCTGCTAATACTTTGAATATGTCTTGACGTATTGCAACGTTCGGCGTGGTACGTTAGCATATTCGGCGCCATTTTCTTCTGCGATCATTGCGAATGGGTGAACAGTTACGGAATTATTTCTATGACACCCTCTGCCGAGCCGACTTCACGACAAGCGGACATTGCGGCACACCTCGTGCCGGCCGACCTGCTGAGCGGCGGTGAGATTATCATCCTGGCAATCAAGCCCAGCGGATGGTTCGTCCTGCTTGCGTCGCTGCCGGTGCTGGTTTCAGCATTGGTTGTCGCGGTAATCGCTTACGTGGTGGACATCTACAGCAGTTGGTCCGCCGCCGAAGCCGTTATATGCCTGTGTGCGGCAGTAGTGGTAATTCGCCTTACATGGGCCTGCTGGCAGTGGCTCGGAAGGACCTACGTGCTCACCGATCGTCGAATCGTAACTGTTCGCGGGCTTCTTCACGTCAGGGTATCAGCCGCGGCGCTGACGGACATCCGCCGGGCAGTGCTGACCGCGACAATCGCCGAAAGACTCTTCGGAACAGGCGGCATCTACTACCTGACCGATTCGGAAAACACACCGGACGTCGCCTGGAACACCGTTGCCCAGCCGGTCGAGGTGCACGAGATTGTTACGAAGACCATCGAACGCTCTAAATAATTTTCAATTTCCAATTTCCGATTTTCAATTGAACAGATTAAACAGAAAGAGGCGACAAAGGTGCTTTCAATTGGAAATCGGAAATTGAAAATCGGAAATCGTTATCGTCCTGACACGAATATTCGTTCGGCGAAGAGGCGTTCGGTGAATCGGCTCTGGAAGACTGCTACCAGGACGAGTTTCTGTCCGACGGGGATCGGGTGGTTCCACGCCAGTTTGAACTGGTAGGTCCGCGAAATACTGTTCCAGTGTCGACGGTTGGCCTTGAAATCTTCCACGTTCTC
>DAOVLS010000411.1 GCA_030631125.1 Planctomycetales bacterium | reverse complement strand
GTCAGGACCCGCGCCTCGGTTACTGCCATGGCGGCTTCATTATTGGCCAGGAGCGCGAGGGCCTGCTGGATCGTTATCATTTCCGGCTCGAACGGGAATTTTTCGACGACGTTGAGCATTTCGGTTCGGATTGCCTGCTGGCCCGCGAGGATTACCATTCCCGTGCCGGCGGGTTTTTTAGCGGCTATTTCGGTATTGACTCGTTGTGTTTCCTGGGCCGTGAGGATTTTCATCAGTCGCGCGCGGAGTTGTTCGTATCGTTTGGCGCGTTCCGCTGCGACTTTTGCGGCATCGCGGACGATGCTCTTGAACTTCGGCGTCGTGGTTGTTTGAGGCCCGCCGAGGTTGCCCAGCCTCCGCCCGTCGGTGGCTTGGGCGTAATAGACGATTACATTGCCTTCGCGGTATTGGCTGGTGATGTTGATGGTGTAAGCCGGTTCGGCCGACGTTTTGCCGCGAGTTTTTGCGAAATCGCGGACCATTCGGGCAGGTTTTCCTTCAGGCCCCATGAACAATTTCACCGACGCCAGGCCGTGGTCGTCGGAGGTTTTGAGCAGCGTGGCGAGTTTCCCGCCCGGCCCGACGGCCAGGTCGCGGTTGGGCTTGATGAAGGCGATTTTAGGCGGCGAGTCGGGGATCGCCCGGATGTCGTAGTAGCCGTCCTTTATTCCTTCGGCTTCAGGCTCGGCAGCGCCGTTTTCGGGCAGTTGTTGAATCACTCGTCCGCCGCTATCGGCAAGGACGATGCGATATGCGTCGTCGCCGGTAACTCGCAGCACAGCCGCGAAGGTTTTGCCGTCTGTGCCCGCGAGCATCGAGGTCGATTCGCCGCTGCGTTTTCGCAAAACAGCCGTCAGCGCCGTCGGGCTGTTGCGCTTCAGGCGAAGCGTAACCTTCACCATCGTTCCGGTCGGCGCTTTGACAGGTCCGGCGGCGTCGGCGACAGTCTCTGCCTTGCGGTTGATGTACTGCGGGAAGGTGTACGCCAGGTCCAGCCCCTCGACTTCGACGTGCTGGATGACCGTTACGGTGTAGAAGGGCTTGTCGGTCGGGAACTTCGAATCACCGATCCACACGGCGTATTGGAGCGACTGTTCCAGTTTGCCGAAGTTGCAGGTGTAAGTTGAGCGGTCCGCCGAGGGCAGCATTGTCCGCCTGGAGTCTTCCGTCCCGTTGCAGTGGAAAACGATTCGCGTTTCGTAGCGCCGGCGCTGCGGGTTTTCTATCTTCGCGACGATGTTCAGATTTTCGCCGACGAAGCGGGTCGCGTCGCCGGGCTCTATCGGCGAGGCCAACTTTACTGTCGGGATTTCCCTGACGTATCCGGTCGGGGCGAAGACCGCCGAGATGCCCCTGGCGAGCCTGGGTCCCTGTAGCATCGCGAAGACGCACAGCACAGCCGCGGCTATACCGGCGGAAATGCCCCATCGTTTCATTGACAGTGTATCGACAGCCGAGGTCATCGGCGTTTCGGCCGTCCGGCTGGCGGTCTCGTGAATGACGCTTTGAACCAGCGGCCCGGAGACCTGCTGCAGGTCGTCGCCGAGTTGGACGGCGTTGATGAGTGCGTTGTCCAGCCCGCCGGTCGCCTCTTCGACCAGGCGTGCCGCCTGGCTGTAATTGAGCCGGCGGCGGATCAGGATAATCGCCAGCCAGGCCAGTCCCGCCGCCCACGTCGCCGCCACCGCCGCCAGGAGCACCCACCGCAGCGCCGCCGGCGGCTGACCCGGCCAATAGCCCGCCAGACCCGCGATTATCAGCGACACGCAGACGACAGCAACGACCGCCGCTGCACAGTGGGCGATCTGAACCTGCCCGAACCGCTTGCGCACCGCCTCCAGGCGGGCGATAACCGAATCCATCTCATCAGGCCGCGCCGATGTGTTCATAGACCATCTCCTCACCGGTCCCTATATATTCTAAACGCATTTATCGGCAAAAGGATACGAAGAAAAGTGATTAAGATTTGCTGTGCGCCGAATTCCGAATCTGTTGCAACATCGGATAAAAACGGTTAAGAACAAAGGCATGACAGAGAATCTGCCGGAAAAGGTTCCCGCTTCGGAGATCATTTTCTATCAGACCGAAGACGGCCAAAGCCGAATGTCCGTCCGTCTGGAAAATGAGACGGTCTGGCTGACACAAGCGGCAATGGCGGAGTTGTTCCAGACAACTGTTCCCAACATAAACATCCATATCCGCAACGTTTATGATGAAGGCGAAATCCCTCAGGAAGCAACTATTAAGGAATACTTAATAGTTCAATCCGAAGGCGGCAGGCAGGTTCGACGAGCGGTCAAACACTACAATCTGGATATGATCCTCGCTGTGGGCTACAGGGTCAACAGCATCCGTGGTACGCAGTTTCGCCGCTGGGCTACCGAGCGTCTGCGCGAGTACCTGGTCAAAGGTTTCACGCTGGACGACGAGCGTCTCAAAGAGGGCCGAAATATCGGGGCCGACTATTTCGACGAACTGCTCGAACGCATCCGGGATATCCGCGCCTCGGAGAAGCGTTTCTACCAGAAGATACGCGACATCTACAAACTGTCCATCGACTACGACCCGCAGGCCGGGCAGACCAAAGAATTCTTTCAGATCGTGCAGAACAAGTTGCATTGGGCGATTACGGGAAGGACAGCCGCCGAGATCATCACCGACCGGGCCGATGCCGCCGAACCCAATATGGGCCTGGCAACCTGGAAGGGCGCGAAAGTACGCAAGGCCGACGTTACCGTCGCCAAGAACTACCTCAACGAAGATGAAATCCGAAGCCTCAATCGCATTGTTACCATGTACTT
>DAOVLS010000318.1 GCA_030631125.1 Planctomycetales bacterium | reverse complement strand
TTCGTTCCGAATGGTTCCGTTTCGTTCCGTTTGGTTCCGTTTGGTTCCGTTTGGTTCCGAATGGTTTCGTTCCGAAAGTTTCCCGTGCGTCAGTGAATCAAAGCCTACGGATGGCTACCTGCCTGTCGGCAGACAGGTCCGTCGGTTTCAGGTTGTAGATTTGGGGCAGGGCGGTGTACAATACTTTCAGGCACTTATCGAAAGGGGATAAATATGGACGTTGAGAAATATCTCACCGAAGCGGGCGTGAAGTACGCGCTTTTGAAGCATCCTGAGGCATACACCGCCCAGGAGGTCGCCGCCGAGGAGCATGTCAGCGGCGACATGGTGGCCAAGCCGGTGCTGGTCAACGCAGGCGACAAGCCGGTGCTGTGCGTCCTTCCGGCGAGTTGCAAGATCGACCTTGGCAAACTCGCCGGCGCTCTGGAGGTCAAGACCTGCCGTTTGGCCGACGAGGCGGAACTCGGCAAGTTGTTCCCTGACGTGGAGATCGGGGCAGAGCCGCCGTTCGGGAAACCCTACGGCGTGGAGACGCTCGTCGATACCCGCCTGAGCCAATGCCGGAGCATCACCTTCACCGCCGGCACGCACCGACAGGCGATCCAGATGGCATACGACGATTACGCCGCCCTGGCCGAGGCAAAGGTGCTCGACTTCGCACTGCACCTGTAACGGCCGGTTACTGCGACCACAAGTCGTTGACACTCGTTGGATAAACGATAGAATTATCCGTGAGGTGATGGTGTAGCTATGAAAATTACGCCCGATCAACTTAAGATGATCGCCGAGCGTCTCGCAGGAACGGTGCATCCTGATGAGATTTATCTGTTCGGTTCGCAAGCCTCGGGAGCGGGTCGTCGGGATAGTGATATAGACATTCTTGTAGTGGTTTCCGGTGAACACACCGACGTTGATGCCCTTTACCGTCAGGCCGAGGCGTCGCTGCGCGGCACCTGCCTGCCTGTCGAGATTGTTATCTGCACTCGTGAGGAGTTCGAGAGGCAAAAAAGCCGGGTTTCGTCATTGTTCCACACTATTTCCAGGAAAGGCAGGCTCATCTATGCCGCCTGATTCTGATTGGGTCAGGGAGTGGCTCAAGAAGGCCGATCTGGACCTTCAAGCCGCCCGTCGCCTCATGCCGCAACCTCCGCGCATGCCGGACATCGTTTGCTTTCACGCCCAACAGGCCGTCGAAAAATTCCTCAAGGCGTTCCTGGTGTATCATGAAGTTGAATTTGAAAAGGTCCATGCGATTCGCTATCTGCTCGATCTTTGTGTGGAAATTGATTCGGATTTCGGATGTCTGCGAGACCAGGCCGAACCGCTGAGCCGCCATGCGGTTCTGGGTCGCTATCCCATGTCCAGCCCGGAAGTGAGTGAGGTTCAGGCCGCCGAAACCGTCCAGGTCGCCGAGGAGGTCAGGGAGTTTGTCCTGGCGCGCATGCCGTTTCCATAAATCGGCCGACTACTGCGGCGCGGGCCAGTACTTTCGCCAGAAGTCGTAGGCGATTTTCGGGTATCGCTGATGCCCGCCCTCGACGGCCTTGATCTTGATGCGGCGATGGTCGTTGCGGCGGAGGTACTCATACGCCGACCACGACTGCCGGGCGATGGGATTGTGCCCGCTATAGACGGGATTGATACCCGTCTTGGAAAAGTATATCAGTATGTTTATCTTCCGCGAGGCCGTCGAGACCGGAAGGGTCTTGAGTATCTTCATGTCGCAGTTGCACAGGCGGGCGACCATCGCGTTGAATTTTCCCGGGTTACGCATGGCGATGTAATACATCGGGAACCCACCGGCGGAATATCCGGTAATCATCACGTTCCGCTCGTCGATCGAGTATCGCTTCTTGGTTTCGGCCATCGCCGCCAGGACGTTTTTCTCGTCGGTGGCGAGTTGCTTCATCCTGGATGAATGGGACACAGGAAGGACCCCCTGCACGCTGGTCAGTTTGGGCGCAAGGACGATGAAGCCGTGCTCTTCAGCAAAGATTTTCCACTCCTTCGCCTGTCTGCCGGCGCTGTCGTATCCGGGCGTGCCGTGGAGCGTTACCACCAGGGGCCACTCGCGGGCGGAGTCATATTCGCTCGGCACGTACAGGTAAAACCGCGCTTTGGTAACCGGTTCGGTAACCTTGAATTCATCGACCGGCGTGTCCGTCGAATGCCAGATCGGACAACCCGTCAGCGACAATAATCCAATGACAAGCACAAACATGAGCGATTTTTCAGGCATAACCTTACGCCTTCTGTGGTGGCGCGATGATCTTCAGGTCCAGTTCGGCCAGTTGTTTATCTTCGACCTCGGCCGGCGCTCCGGTCAGCGGACAGGCGCCCTTCTGGGTCTTCGGGAAGGCGATTACGTCCCGCAGCGACGCAGCGCCGACCATCATCATCACTATGCGGTCGAGGCCCAGTGCGATCCCGCCATGCGGAGGTGCGCCGAACTGCAGCGCATCCAGCAGGAAACCGAACCTCGCGTGCGCCTCGTCCTCGGAAATCCCCAACAGGGTGAAGATTCGCTTCTGGAGATCGGTCGAATGGATACGGATGCTCCCGCCGCCGAGTTCCACCCCGTTCAGGACTATGTCGTACGCCCGGCTCTTCACGGAGGCCGGATCGGTCTGGAGCATTTCCAGTTGCTCGATTCGGGGCGAGGTGAACGGATGGTGCAGGCTGTCCCAGCGGTCCTCGCCCTCGTTCCACTCGACCAGCGGGAAACCCGTTACCCAGCACCAGGCGAAATCGTCCGGGCCGAAGAGTTTCAGTTCTTCGCCGAGTTTGCATCGCAGCGCCGCCAGGGCCTTGTTGGCTGTGGCGGGCGTGTCGGCGAGGAAGAAAAGGATGTCGCCGTCGTTCGCCCCGAACGCCTCGCGCAAGGCGGCCTGGACGGGTTCATCGAGGAACTTGGCGACCCCGCCGGCGAATGCGCCGCTTTCGACCTTGCACCACGCCAGGCCCTTCGCGCCGTAGTCGCCGACGAAGGCTGTGTATCCGTCGATCTCCTTCCGCGTGAACTTCGCCCCGCCGGGAACGCAGACGCCCTTGACCATCCCGCCTGCGGAGATACAACCGGCGAAGACCTTGAAGGAGCATCCCTTGACGATTTCCGAGACATTCCGCAGGTGCAACTCAAACCGCATGTCAGGCCTGTCGGAGCCGTACTTGTCCATCGCCTCGGCGTAGGTCAGGGCGGTCGGCTCGTCGGGGAAAGGCTTGTCCGCGACACGGCAAATCTCGCGGAGTACCTTGTTGGTGATTTCCATCACGTCGGCTTCGGTAACGAAAGACATTTCCACGTCCAGTTGCGTGAATTCCGGCTGGCGGTCGGCGCGGAGGTCCTCGTCGCGGAAGCAGCGGACGATCTGGTAATACTTGTCCAGCCCGGAGACCATAAGTATCTGCTTGAACAGTTGGGGGCTTTGAGGCAGGGCGTAGAAGCACGCCTGCTGGAGCCGCGAGGGCACCAGGAAGTCTCTCGCGCCTTCAGGGGTCGATTTAGTCAGGAAGGGCGTCTCGATTTCGATGAAGCCGCGATCGTCCAGCACGGACCGCATTGCCCGGCAGATGCTGTGGCGAAGGCGAAGCGCACCGGTCATCTCGGCCCGGCGAAGATCGACGTAGCGATAGCGGAGGCGCATATCCTCGGAGACCCTCTCGGTCGCGTCCGGCTCGAAAGGTACGGTCTGCGACCTGTTGAGCACCGTCAGGCCATCGGCGACGACCTCGATTTTACCCGTCGGAAGTTTGGGGTTGATGCGGTCTTCGCCCCGAGGGCGGACCGTCCCGGCAATGGAGATGACCCACTCGTTTCGCAGTGAGCCGGCCAGTTTATGCAGTTCGGCGTCGTCGGACGGGTCGAAGACGATCTGCGTTATGCCTTCGCGGTCGCGCAGGTCGATGAAGACGATCCCGCCGTGGTCGCGGTAACTGCGCACCCA
>DAOVLS010000098.1 GCA_030631125.1 Planctomycetales bacterium | reverse complement strand
TTCCTTCTCCACCTGCCGGGCGGAGCAGTCCGACGGACGGGTAGAGTTGACGCTGTACGACTGGTCTTACCCAATCTACATCAAAATGAACCGCGAACGGATAGCGGTTTTCGAGCGTGAAAACCCCGACATCAAGGTCCGCCTGATTGGCGGCGATCAGGACAAGTACATGACGATGGTTACCGGCGGGGTAGCGCCCGACGTAACCTTCGCCGGATATGGGAGCATCCCCTACTACGCCAAGCGCGACGCCATATTGACGCTGGATAAATTCATTGCCGACGATAAAGACATCAGTTCCGATATGTTCTTCGGCTGCACGATGGACAGCGCGCGGTACAGGGGCAAAATCTATGCTCTTCCGGACTGCGGTTCGCCTGTAGCAATTGTGTACAACAAGGACCTCTTCGACGAATACAACAGTAAGCATCCCGACAAGCCTTTGACCTATCCCAGCGAGAAATGGACCTGGGACGACTTCCGCCACGCCGCCAAGGAGCTCACGCAGGACCGCGACGGCGACGGGCTGACCGACGTGTACGGTACTTCCATATCGTTCTGGCGAAACCGCTGGCCTATCCCTGTCTGGCAGAACGACGGTCAGGTCGTCAGCGCCGACAAGAAGCGATGCCTGATGGACTCTCCCGAAGCGATCACGGCCATTCAATGGCTGTACGACATGATATGGGTGGATAAAAGTTCTCCGACGGCCTACACGCAAATGAAAGGCGTCGAAGACAACAGCAGGCTCTTTTTGGAACAGCGTCTCGCAATGGTTATGGACGCGCGATATGGTTACACCAATCTTATCGGGAAGACGAAATTCAAATGGGACGTTGCGCCGCTTCCGAAGAGTCCGGTAACGGGAAAAAGGACAAGCCTCTACCTCGGCGGCGTGTGGATGATCTCCTCGCAAACGCGATATCCTCAACAGGCCTGGAAACTGGCCAAGTTCCTCGTCGGAGACAAATCCAGCGAAATGTCCATGCAATGCGGGCGCGCCATTGCGGCCAATCGTGCCGTAGCCGAACGAATCCTCCGTAATCCCGGCGACGGCATGCCGGAACACGATTACGTCTGGATCGACATTATGAACAAGAGTCGTCCGAAAGATTTTGAATTCCTGGAAATGGGGCGTTACTTTACCAAGGCGATGGATGAACTTCAGTACATTTCCCAGGGCCGGCGAAAGCCCGAAGAGGCCTGCCGAAACTTTACACGTATATTCCAAAAAGGGTTGGACATCCTGTGGGAAAAGGAAGGCGGACCGTGAAAAAAACCAAAACTGTTACTACCTGGCGACGGCGAGCCGCACTGGCCGGATACCTGTTCATACTGCCGAACGTCCTGGGATTTCTGCTGTTTACCTCCCTGCCCGTTCTGGCGTCGCTGTTGCTGAGTCTGTGCAAATGGGACCTGCTGACGCCGCCGAAGTGGGTGGGCCTGGAGAACTTCCGGAACCTGCTGACCGACGTGGAATTCTGGAAGATTCCCTGGCTGGCGCCCTACGAGCACGGCTTCATGTTCAACACGCTGGTCATGATGATGGCGATCCCCGTCAGTATCCTTCTGTCGCTGTTTCTGGCGACCGTGCTGAATCAGAAGTTGCGGGGCATGGTGTTGTTCCGCGCGCTGTTTTTTCTCCCCTCAATCACCGCCGGGATAGGGACAATGCTTCTGTGGATGTGGCTTCTGAACCCGGATTTCGGCATCATCAACTCGGTCCTGAGCAACATCTATGGCGCCCTGGCGTGGATGGCGGACCTGGTCGGGTGGACATGGGCGTCGTGGGCGGTGGTCCGTCCGGCCTGGCTGCAGGACGTCAACTGGGCAAAACCTTCGCTGATCATGATGGGTCTGTGGGGGTCGATGGGCGGGATGAACATGATATTGTACCTGGCGGCGCTTCAGAACGTCCCGCCGGCGCTGTATGAGGCCGCCAAAATCGACGGGGCAGGCGCTTGGCAGAGGTTCTGGAAGATAACCTGGCCTATGGTAAGCCCGACGACGTTCTTCATCTTCATTATGAGCATCATCGGGGGGTTCCAGGGCGGGTTCCAGCAGGCCCACATCATGACCGACGGCGGGCCGGCAGGCTCCACTACCACGATCGGGTTTTACATTTACCAGAATGCGTACATGTGGTTCAAGATGGGATATGCCGCCAGTATCGCCTGGCTACTGTTCCTGATAGTTTTGGTCCTGACTCTGATTAACTGGCATGCCAGCAAGAGGTTCGTACATTATGGATGAAATAATCACACTTTCCCGGAAGCGCGCCCCCATCAGGCTGACGACGATCGTAACCTACGTGTTCCTGACGGCCCTGGCCGTTACCATGATCTTCCCGTTCGCCTGGATGATACGGACAGCCTTTATTGACCCCAAGATGGTCTTCACGTCCGCTAAGGACGTCGGTTTCGTGCGGTGGTTGATCCCCTGGCCGCCGCACCCGGAGAACTTTTCCAAGGCCGTTGAAGCCGTTCCGTTCGGACGCGCTTACATCAACAGTATCGTCGTGGCCGGACTGGTTACGTTCGGGCAAGTCTTCACCAGCAGTCTCGCAGCCTTTGCATTCGCCAGACTCAAATTCCCCTGGCGCGACAAAATCTTCATGGCGTATCTGGCCACGATGATGATCCCCGGGTCGGTTACCATGATCCCGGTGTTCATCCTCACCAGCAAGATGCCCCTCGTACTCGACGGGTTCATCGGATGGCTGACCGGCTCGGAGTCGGCGCTCTTTTCGTCGAGTTATTACATGTTCGCCAAAACCTACATGGGACGCCCGGTGGGTCTGGACAGTTACTTCACCTTAATCGTCCCGGGCATGTTCAGCGCCTACGGTACGTTCCTGCTGAGGCAGTTCTTCATGTCGATTGAGAATGACTACGAGGAGGCCGCTCGTATCGACGGGGCGAGCACATGGGGAATATACTGGCGAATCATGCTTCCGCTAAGCCGCCCCGCGCTGGCGACGCTGGGAATCTTCACCTTCATGGGATCCTGGCGGGCATATATGTGGCCTCTGATCGTTACGTACCACCAGGACATTATGACGCTGCCAATCCTGATACGATCCTTCCAGGGACAGTACCGCACCGAGCACACGCTGCTGATGGCCGCTTCCATCATGCACATAATCCCGGTCCTGATCGCCTTCATCATAGGACAGAAATATTTCATCAGGGGCGTCAAAATCGGCGGAATAAAAGGGTAGGGAATAACGAATATTGAACAGAGAATTTTGAATGTCGAAGTAAAGTAAGGCTTCGCCTGATTGGATGTCTGCCTGTTTTTACTTCGAAATTCGACACCTGCCTGCCGGCAGGCAGGTTCCATGTTCATTATTCAATATTCTCTTTTATCATCCATCGTCCCAGCCAGAGCAGCGCCCAGAGTCTGTGGCGGTGGTCGGCTTGGTCTGCGAGGTGATTGTCAATCATCCGCTCAAGCGGTATCCGCGCCATCCAGTCCCGTTCGATAAGCGGGCCGTCAAGCAGCGTCTCGCGCAAAGTTTCCCGCAGTTCATTCCGCAGCCAGTTGTGGACCGGCACGCCGAAACCACGCTTGCGGCGAGCGAAGACGCCCTTGGGCAACAGGTCGGCGAAGGCGTCGCGGAGAATCGCTTTGCCCCGCCGGCGGCGGACCTTGCAATCGACTCCCAGCGACAGGCCCAGCGAAATCACCTCGTGATCAAGCATCGGGCTTCGCAGTTCAAGTGAATTCGCCATTGAGGCGATGTCGGCCTTGACCAGCAGGTCGTCCGGCAGGTAGGTCAACAGGTCGTGCCTCTGGGCATAGGCGACTTCGTCGTCGAATTCGCCTTGTTCGTAGAGGCCGCAGAACCATTCCCGCGGGCGGTCTATTCCGGCTTCGGCTGCAAAGTCGCGCTCCATGATGAATTGCAACTGCTCCGGCGAAAAGAGGCGGCGGTAGGTGAAATACTGCATCGCCGGCGGCTTATCCAGCCCTTCTGCGAACCGCACCAGCCGGCGGAGGCGCGACCGCTCGTCGTGCGACGCTATAATCGAAGCCAGACCCGCAGCCGCTTTGGTCAGAAACCAGGTAGTCGGACCCATCGTCTCAGCCAGGCGCATCGCGCGGTATCGGTCGTATCCGCCGAAGGCCTCATCGCCTCCGTCGCCGGTCAGCGCAACCGTTACGTGCTCGCGGGCGGCCCGACAAATCAGGTACGTCGGTAGCGCCGACGAATCGGCAAACGGTTCATCGTATTGGGCCACCAGTTTGTCGAGCAGCGCAGGCACGTCGAATTGCGACGGCGTTATCAGTAATTCGTGATGGTCCGTACCGAGATGCTTTGCGACCTGGGCTGCGAACGGGCGCTCGTCAAAATCGCTTTCGGTAAAACCGGCGGCGAAGGTCTTCACGCCTCCTGCCGCTCCGGCAGCCCGGCACATCAGGGCGGTTACGATGGATGAATCGATCCCGCCCGACAGCAGCGCCCCGAGCGGAACATCGGCGACCATCCGACGCTGAACCGCCGCAGTCAGAGTTTCTCTAACGCACTCGACCGCGTCGCTACCGGAAATATCCGCCGGCCCGTCCGGCAGAGACCAGTACCGCCGGGGTTCCGACGACGAATCCGTTATCGTCATGCAATGTGCCGGCGGGAGTTTGGTAACGCCGCGCCAGACGCCCATCGGGGCAGGGACGTACCCCAGCGTCAGGTAGAACGCTACGGCGTGCGGGTCAACCCGGCGGTCCACGCGCGGGTGCAACAACAGCGCCTTGGCCTCGGATGCAAAAACTATCCGGTCCGGCAACATCGCATACCACAGCGGCTTTTGCCCGAGCCGGTCACGCACCATGAACAGCCTGCTCCGGCGGGCGTCGTAGATGACAAAGGCGAACATACCGGTAAGTTTTTCCGGCATCGCCTCGCCGTCCCGCCGCCACAGCGCAAGGAGAACCTCCGTATCACCACGGGTCTTGAAGGTATATCCATCAGCGGCAAGTTCATCCCGAAGCGCACGGAAGTTATATATCTCGCCGTTGAAGGCGACCGCCGCCGAGCCGTCCGGCGCCGCCATAGGCTGATGCGATAGCGGCGGGTCTATGACAGCCAGTCGGCGAAAGCCGATGGCGCAGCGCCCGTTGATGCTGAGGAAACTTCCGGCCTCGTCAGGTCCGCGATGGTCGAGACACCCGGCCATCGTCTCAACCGTCGCGGGATCCGCCCGTCCGGCTCCGGTAAAGACAAATTCGCCTGCAAATCCACACATTCAGCGATATTGTATCGCAGGTGGCACAGGTTTGTAACCTGTGTTTCTACAAACAGCAAATTTTTGCAAGCCGACTTGCCAATACGGCATCGTCCAGAATCGACTCGACGACAATCTCCATGGCCGGGCGAAGGCAACCGTTACCGTCAGGCCAGGGAACGTCCAGTTCGTTATCGTCGGCCAAGGCTCGAACAGCCTTGATCCACATCTGCTGAGTTACTCGCAACTGCTCCAGTAGCAACTCGTCGGCTGGACTCCGTTCCTGGGATGTCTGCGGAAATTTTCCGAACGCCGCCAGCAGGCGAATCTGCTTGCGCAGCAGGGCGATTTCCAGCACCATTCGCAGGGATTGCTTCGCACAGGCATGCGGCTTAAGGTCGCCGCCCGTATTTCCGGTTGCCGATTCGGCAACCTCGATTAATCGAAAAAAAGCCCGCTTGGCCCAGTCTTCAAGGAAGCACAGCAACCAACGTCCGTTGTTGGCGGAGGCCATAGATTTTCCTCCTTCTACACTCTCGCCGACTGGGTGCGGCACCGCCAGGTCATGGATTTTCCTTCGGCCGGAATTTTTCCAGCGTCAGCGAGACCAGTCGAAGGCTCCCGAAATATGAGAGCAACGTGACGTGGCGAATATCGCGGCAAAAAAGCCGTGCCGCTTTCCTTCCCTATATGCAATATACGATTCAACCGACCCCACCGGCGAACTCGCTTGCCCGGACGACGAAATCCGCTATGATGCTATTTATCGATAAGCGATACAAACACCCACCAAACGACGGAGATAGATCATGGATAAACAGACCATTAATTCGCTGGAAGACATCTGGCCGATGCAGGCAGCCCTTAACGCGCGGACGGGTTTCGATACCGACGCGATGGGAAAAGCGCTGGCCGAAGACGAGAACAACGCCGAACTGCGGCTTAAGGTCGGAAAGGCGCTGAAAAATTATATCGACGCGCTGGCTGACGAATGCCGCGAACTGCAACACTGCCTCGCCTGGAAGCACTGGTATAAGGAGGCCAAGGAAGGCAGGCAGTATGAATTGCAGGATTTGCAGAACGCCCGCGTCGAGGCTACCGATATGCTGTTCTTCTGGATAAGCATCTGCCAGTTGCTGGGCCTGTCGCCCGCCGACGTGTACCGCCTTTACGAAGCCAAACTCGGCATCAACCACAAACGCCAGGACGAAGACCGCTCACAAGCGGAACACAATCAGCACGAAGACGAAAATCGCGGCGTTGTGTAACGACAACTACAAGCCGGCACTTGAGCGGAGCGAAAGTGCCGGAAATGTTTTTGTACCGGAACAGATTTTCCGGCAGATTTGCTTCGCTCATCTGCCGGCTTTAGAATATCGCGCGACGACAGACTTATCTGAAAGGGACGGGGCGACGAACCGGACCGCTACGACGACATCGTTGTCAAAACAAAGAGCGGCACAGAGACGCAGAGGAACAGAGAAAAAAAGTAGATGTTTTTATATCTCTGTCTCTCTGCGCCTCTGTGTCGAAAATTTTTTCCCAGGGAATAACAATGGAACTCAAATGGTGGCAAAAGCCTGTCCGAATGATGCGACGGGATTTCCTCGGCGACTTCAGCAGGTACAAGGACCTGGACCTGGAAGCCTTCGCCCGCGAAGCGAAGCATCGCTGGCACATCAATTGCGAATGGGTAATGGCCACACCCGGCTGCGCACCGGGGTTGGCCTATATGACGACCTTCAACAGCGCCGAATTCGAAAAGGCCCCCGGCCTAGGCGACTTCGACCTCCTGCGGGAATATCTACCCCACGCCCGGAAGTATGGAATCCACGTCGTTCCATATATCAACGCGCACTGGTACTCCTACGAGTTCGCCGAATCGTACCCCGGCTGGGAGCAGGTGCTTGAGGATGGGACGCCCTACGGGCGGAAGCATCCGCTCTACGGCGGCGGGACAACCTTCTGCGTGAACTCGCCGTGGCGAGACTGGATCTTCCGCCTCATCCGCGAGGTAATTGTCATCGGGGTGGACGGCTGTTTTCTCGACGGACCGGCTATCTTCCCGGGCGCGTGCTACTGCGAGCACTGCCGCCGTCTTTATGAAAAGGCAACCGGACAGAACCGGCTGCCCAAGTTCATGGACTGGACCGATCCGGAGTGGAAGCGATTTGCGCGATTCCGGCGCGACTCCCGGGCGAACTTCATACGAGACGCCCGCGCCGAGGTCGAAAATGCCAATCCGGACGCAGTAATTTTTCTCAATGGCGGCGGATTCTCTTCCGCGAATATCGGCGGCGGCAGAGATGCCTGCAAATTCCAGAAGCACCAGCATTTCACCGGCGCAGAGGAGTTCTATCACGTTTCCGAAGAGTATCGCTCGCCTTTCCGGACGCTCAATCTCGGACGTTTTCTCTCTGCCGGCGACAATCCGGCGGTGGTCTTCACACACCACACCATGAGCGCGTGGCATTACGCGCCGCTCTGCAAGGGCGAGATGCAACTTGCCCTGTCGGAAACCGTCGCCTCGGGCGCGAACGTGTGGTTT
>DAOVLS010000384.1 GCA_030631125.1 Planctomycetales bacterium | reverse complement strand
CCTGCTTCCGCCTCTTGACGGAAAGAAGCGGGCCTACGCGGCGCAACTGAAACGCGCGACAAGCGAACTCGCCAAACTCCGCGACTGTAGCGGAACGGCAGGGAAACTGTCTTTGAGCAAGAATATCGAGGCGCTGGAGAAGCAGGCGGCGAAGATACTGCGAGCGAAATACGCGCTTTTCGTAACCAACGCGACGGCCGGTTTCGAAATCGCGTTTAAATTTGCCGGCCTGAAGCCCGGCGACGAGGTGATTTTGCCGGCAATTACATTTATCGCCACGATGACGTATCCACTGAGCATCGGGGCGAAAGTCGTGCTGGCCGACGTTGACCCGCGGACAATCAACATAGACCCCAAAGACGTCGCCAGGAAAATTACGCGCAGAACCAAGGTCATCTTTCCCGTTCACGTCGGCGGATACCCAGCCGATATGGACCCGATTATGCGCCTGGCCAGGAAGCACAACATCACGGTAATCGAAGACGCAGCCCACGCCTTCGGCGGTTCGTACAAGGGCAAGATGATGGGTGCGATAGGCCACTTCGGCTCATTCAGTTTCCACGAGGTCAAGAACATCACCTCGCTCGGCGAGGGCGGCATCCTCGCTACCAACACGCCCTTCGGGAAGGATTTCGCCAAGAGCCGCTTCCTCGGAATCGACATGGGCCGGCAGGTAAAGGACTGGCTGTATGATGTCATCGCGCTGAAAAGCAAGGGTGGCTGTTTCGCAGCGCCCAACCATTCCACGACCGAGATTCAGGCGATAGGCCTGTTACAGCAGATAGACCGATTGAAGGGCATCATCGCCAGTCGGAAAAAGGCGGCGACGTATCTGAACAGCCGATTCAGCAAGGTCCCCGGAATCATCCCGCCGCCCCTGGGAACTGCCGAAATAAAGCCCACGTACCACCTGTACCTGCTGCAGATCGACCCGGAGATCGTCGGCGACGACGTCAAGACGCTGAGGAAAAAACTCACAGCCAGGGGTGTCGTTAACATTCCGCATTATGCTCCGCTATACAAGTTCAGCATTCTGCGGCAACTCGGATACGACACCAAGGCGATAGAGAAAACCTGCCCCGTCGCCGAAAGGATGTTCCAAAAGACATTCACCCACCTGCCGCTATATGATTTCACTCGCGAGCAGTTGAAATACCTGGCCGATGCGGTTATCGAATCGGTCAATGAAATGAAAACCGGTAAGTGAACGAATTCGCAAACGTTTTATACAAAAAAAGGAGCATGAAATGAGCAAAAATATCGCAAACGATCCCTTTCCGACGCTGGAACACATGACCGTTAAAATGGTCAGGGAGTACCTCACACGCAGCAAGTCGATCATTCTTCCTATGGGCGTAATCGAGCAGCACGGGTACCACCTGCCGCTGAAGACCGACACGATTCTGGCCAATCATATCGGGCGGATGGTCGGCGAGCGGACGGGGGTCATCGTAGCGCCTACGATTCATCAGTCCTTTTCGGGCGGCGACCTTCCGGGGACCATTAACATCTCCCCGGCGGTCATGTCCCTGGTGGTCCGCGACACGCTTGTATCCCTGGCCGCCCAGGGGTTCCGCAATTTCTACCTGCTTCTCTGCCACGGCGGCTCGGAGAACGCACGGGCGCTCGACAACGCACTGAAACTGCTGCTCCGGCTGAACCCCGCATTCACCAACGCGCTTATCGCACTGATGCCTACCTGGAAATTCCGTCCCGCTGACGACAACTCATTGAAGGAAGGCGACTGGCACGCCGGATGGAACGAAACCTCCAGGGTCATGGCGCTGGAGCCGGAGTTGGTGAGAATGGACGAGATGGAACTGGACGCCGAGCCGCTGATGAAGTTAATGTCCGAGCACCCGGACAACTACCAGCGGGCCGAGAAGATCGTCGATGACGAGTTCGTGGTGCCCCGCATGAGCCAGAGGCCCGACATAAAGGTCGGCGTGATGGGACGCCCGGAGAAGGCCTCGCCCGAACTAGGCCGGAAACTCATCGAAGGCATC
Organism: Planctomycetales bacterium; assembly: GCA_030631125.1. The sequence goes on along the minus strand of DAOVLS010000384.1, from coordinate 1,075 downwards.
GTCAAAGGCATGGCCGACAAAATCGTTGAATTGGAAGCAAAGTCCGACGGCGTCTATAAAGAGGTGGCTTTCACGCCCGAACCGCTGATTATCAAGAAGTAACGAGGGAAGCACCCAATGACCAACGTGGCGCAGGAACTACAGGCAGACGGTAACGGGACTGTATTGCTACTGGTGGACCGTTCCGATGCTGATGAGTATGGCCTCGTCAGCGAAACGATGCTGGCGGCGCTGCGACACCTGGGTATCCCGTATAGGGTTTGGGACCTGGACGGAGGTGTCCCGTCGGCGAAGCAGTTGCTAGACCATCGCTGCGTGATACTGGGACAGGACTCTCTTGGCAGGAAACTCGGCCAGGCCGGTGCAGAGGTGCTGCGTGACGCGGTCAATGCCGGTGTCGGACTGGTCAGTTTCGACGGCAACCTGGGCGGTTACAACGGCGCGTTCGCCGAGATTTTCAGGATGAGTCCGGGCCGCTTACCGGTATCGTGTTCGCGGATTAAAACAACGAATGTGGATCACTTCATCACCGGAACGCGCGAACTGGACGAACAGGTAAAACTGACCCAGCCGGTGGATCTCCAGCCCATCGAAAGCCCTCGCTACGGCCCGGCCGGCGGGAGCCTGCTGCAAACCTCCAGCGGCTGGCCCGTACTGATAGCAACCACCTGTGGCCAGGGGCGCGCGGTGCTTTTCGCAACGTCTGTCAAACTATGGACGAGAGAGGTTTTAGGCCATGCGTCGGGGCTGGATGATGTGTTCTGGAAATCCATTGTCTGGGCGGCGCGCAAGCCGTTTGCCGTCTATGCAATGCCGCCCTTCGCGACGGCGCTGGTTGATGATTGCAGCGGCTCCTATAACCATTTCCGCTACGCCGACGTGATGAACAAGCACGGCTGGATTCCGCACCTGGAAGTCTATTTTGAAGACATCGACCGCGTGATGCACGAGGAGAATTACGCCGATTCGGCGAAGATAAAGGCGTTGTACGATGCCGGGCTGGCAACATTCGGCGTGCACGGATTCACGTACAATAACCTGATGTGGTTCGATCACGAGGGACGCAAACCGCTCT
>DAOVLS010000067.1 GCA_030631125.1 Planctomycetales bacterium | reverse complement strand
GATAATATCGACAGGCCGGCGGCAGAAGCACCAGCCGGAAAGGCCGTTACCCAAGCGCGGCGACGGCGGCGGCGATCTGGTCGTCTGTAACGTCGTCGAAAATAGCGACGCTGCCGAGGGCTACCGGAAGCACGAAGCGGACCACGCCGTCGAGCGTCTTTTTATCGTGGGACATAATCTCTCGCAGCCGGTCCGGGTCGCGCGCGTCGGCGGGCAGGAGCGGCAAGTCGTCGAATCCGACCGGCAGGGACAAGGCCTCAAGGATTTTCCGAACGCGCCCCGCCGCCGCCGAGTCGATAAGCGAACGCGCTTCGGCTATGCCGAAGGCGGCGACCATTCCCAGCGCGACGGCCTGACCGTGGGAAACAACCCCGTAACCGGCGGCGGTTTCGACGGCGTGGCCTATGGTGTGCCCGAAGTTCAGGTGCGCCCGCTCGGAAGATTCCCGCTCGTCGGCGACGACCACAGCGGCCTTTATCGCAACGTTGCGACCGACAAGTTCGGCAAGCGTATCGGCGTCGCCGGCCATAATCTTCGCGACGCCGCTTTCGATGAAATCCAGCAGCGAATCGTCGCGAATGACGCCGTGCTTGACGCATTCGGCCAAACCGTTGCCGAGTTCGCCCGCCGGGAGGGTTTTTAAGACAGCGGCGTCGATAATCACCGCTGCGGGCTGGTGGAACGCGCCTATGAGGTTTTTCCCAGCCTGCGCGTTGACGCCGGTCTTTCCGCCGACGGCTGCGTCCACGTCGGACAGCAGCGTGGTCGGAACGTTTATGAACGGCAGTCCGCGCAGCGCGGTGGCGGCTACGAAACCGCCCAGGTCACCCACCACCCCGCCGCCAAGCGCGACGATGACAGACCGCCTGTCAATCGGCGGGGTCAGGGATAAAAGTTCGTCCATCACGCCGCCGTAGGTCGTGAGGTTCTTGTGTTCTTCGCCGGCGGGGAATTCGATTACGTCGCACCGGCAACCCACACGGTGAAAGTTGTCGGCGACGGTAGCGGCGTAGAGCGGGCCTACATTCGAGTCGGTAATGATCACGGCCCTGCCGGAGCCTCCGCACAACTGAGCCGCTGCTGCGCCGACCTGCTCCGGCAGGTTCACGCCGACGGTAACTTTGTACGAGCGGCCGGCAAGGTTAACGGGGATTTCATGCGTTATCGGCATTTTTTCCTTTTCTTTCAGTCTTGTATGACTCGACCTGCCGCAGGAGTTCTTCGTTCACTTCCACATCCGGACCCGCTTTCGCCTTTGCGTCGGACTTCGACGAGCTCAGTCGAGTCGCGGCGGAATCGTCAGGCCTCATCGGTTTGTATCTGTGCCTCCCTGCGGCACGCTGACGGGCGACGCTGCGACGAAGACGCATGAAAACAAACAGCATGACCATCACCACAGTAATCATCAGAGTCGCCAACCACGGGAAACCATGCTTGTCTGATTGGGGAACAAACAGCGAAGCGGCTACAATGACCGGATACTCGTTCTTTTTATTCGGGTCACCCGTTTGGGTGTCTTCACGCAGCCTCGCAAGTTTGTAGAAGATGCCGACAACCTCCAGAGGCTGACGTTTTGAAAGGTTCTTCGGCGGTTCGTGCCCCATCACGACCAGCATCCGCCTGTACGTGGGCGGCTTTGTCTTTTCGGCCTCGACCAGTACGTCCACCATCCAGACGTCCCGCCTGCCCCACCATCGGGTAGGCGTAATATTTTTCGTCCAGGGTTCGACCCTTCCGCCATAGCGGACTTCAAGACGCACAAGCCGACCTCGATATCGCTTCGGCTCGCGCCAGAAATCCTTGGGATTGGGTCGCTCTGCCTCTTCGAGCGTTTTATTCCCCTCCGGCAGCATCTGTGCCCGACGAAGCAGCACATACAGCGCCGGCGTGCTCAACTGCCCGTCGTCGCTGACATCGTCCATGACAATCTTTTCATCTTTGCTGTAAGCGAGCGCCTCTTCGACGGTTTCGGCGCGGGTTATAGGCCCAGGCTCCCGATCGCCCGCCGGTAGCCACGGCGATGTCGCCGGGCGCTTGGCGGCAGGCTTACTGTCGGCGGATTTATCGGCGTCCGGCGGGGCCATGGCCGGGGCAGGCGAACACACCATCGCAACTACCACCGCCGCCGAAACAACACACAGAACCGTGGTAATTTTCATAATCGCACCTTCTCGAATTATAAGAAATCATTCAGGAGTGATTGTAGGCAAAAGCGGGGAATTTGTACATCACGATTGCGGATTGAGGATTGCAGATTGCGGATTTTTCGAGTTTTTCTGTTTTTTTCTACGGTCTTCCGGTAATCCGGTATTCCGGTCTGTTTCACTACTCCGGGTGAGGCAGGAGGAACGTATCGGTCGGCGAGGCGGGTTTTTCCCTGCCGGTGTAATCGGAGACGCCTTCTGCCAGCCAGATGTTATCGCCCCCGACGCCGACAAGACAATCCGTAGCCCATTTCACGTGTGTGTCCAGGTACAGGACGTTCTGCCCGCCGTCGGGATGGTTTTTGCTGACAGTCTGTCCGGCGTGCTCCGGGCGGAATGACCCGCCGGTAAAAACGGGCGTGGCGTCGGCGAGAATGGCCATCTGCCCAGCCACCGCCGCCAGTTTCGGTGAGTCCCGGCGGACCGGGGTGTTCAGGCTGTACTGGTAACTGTAATTGATCGACTGCGGCGAGGGGAAATCCGTCATGTCCGCCGATACCGTGAATGTCCGCCCGCCGGCGGATGGACATTGAAACACTTCCGGCAAGGCGCACCCGCCGCGAACCAGCGAAAACAGTGCAGCCGAGTTGCTTGTGTGTTTACACCCCGGCCTAGAAAGCCACGCCTCGGTCGCCGCCGGAGACGATGGGAAGTCGCCGTCGCTTCCGTTGGCGTAGTGGTTCAGTGCGGTTCCGACCGCCCAGACGTTGTTGGCACACAGGCTCCTGCGGGCCTGCCGATGCGCCTGGCGAAGCGACGGAAGCAGTATGCCGACCACAATCACAGCCGCCGCCGCCAGGGCGGATAACTCCTTGATGGAAAACTTCGCCAGGTTCATCCCGCCGCCGGCGCCGACGGTATGAAGTACCTCGACCCGATCGGCTGAAGTTACACGCGCCAGAGCACGCTCGCAAAGGTCCGCCGGCGGATTAGGCGCGGGGTGCAGGCCCAGGGCGGCGAAGGTCCGACTGACGCCCTCATGCAGCAAGGCGAACTCGCTATCGGACTCAAGACGACGCCGGACATCCTCGGCTGCGGATTCGTCGCAACGACCCAAAACAAAATCAATCAGCAATTGTTCATCGCCGGATATGCTCATTTTATTTCTTTCCCCCGGCCAATGCCCATTGCCGGGCGAACTCCTTCACCGCCAGGTGCAGCCGGCTCTTGACCGTCCCAAGCGGAACGGACAGGACTTCGGCGATCTCTTTATAGGCGAACTCGTGAAAATAACTCAACAGCAGCACGATCCGCAGGTTCTCCGGCATCTGCCTGACAATACTTTGTACGGCGGCGGCGGCCTCGCGGTTCTCGATTCTCGCACCGGGCGACGGAATATTTGCAGGGATAAGGTCGATGAAATGTACATCGTCCTGACCGGTAGAGACCTGGGCGTCGAGTTCGGCTGCGGGTCGGCGAAATCGCCGGCGGAGCGCGTCGCGCGCCTTGTTGGCCGCTATCGTGAACAACCAGGGCTTCAAGCGCCGGGAAACATCGAATTCGTCGGCGGATATGTGAATCTGAAGAAACGCCTCCTGGAAGACGTCTTCGGCCAGGACCGCATCACCCAGGAACCTCGCCAGGAAGGCAAACAACTCCCGTTCGTAACGCTTCACGAGCGTCGCAAACGCTTCCGAATCACCCTGCGTGTACCGCAGCAGCAATTGCTCGTCGGATATATGTTCCCTGCTTTTCATACAGATTTATACGGCATCATAGGAAACAGCACGTTTAGTCGCAATTTTTCTTTCGGCTTCAGACTGAATGCGATATACTATTTGGTAGAAACAAAGGGAACTTCATATGGCCTTTGACCGGATAACCTGTAATCCCGCGAAGATGAATGGCCAGCCCTGTATTCGCGACCTTCGGTTGACGGTTCGGCGGGTTCTGGAGGCGGTGGCGACATACCCGGATCGAGATGATCTTCTGCGTGAATATCCTGAACTGGAAGACGAGGACATCCGCCAGGCGCTGGAATATGCCGCTGCAACCCTCGACGATAAGACACTCACGCTGGCTGCATCATGAAATTTCTTCTCGACCAGGGCCTGCCGCGTACTGCCGCCCATCGGCTGCGTAATGCCGCATCAGATGCCGTCCACACAAGCGAGTGTGGATTAGCCACGGCAACGGATTCAGCGATTCTCGAATACGCCCGTGAGCATGGGCAAGTCGTCGTAACTCTCGATTCCGATTTTCATACGCTGTTGGCATTATCTGATGCCGCCGCACCATCCGTAATTCGGATTAGAATCGAGGGGCTCCGCGCTGAGGCTGTTTCAAACCTAATCGAAACAATTGTTCGCCGTTGCCATAACGACTTGGACGCCGGCGCCGCAGTCTCGGTTACTGAAAAGCAAATCCGCGTACGGAAACTCCCTATTAGGACTCGCCCAGGCTAAAAGCCAATTTTTTCTTGACCGTGCGTATCGGCGCGACCAAACTCAAACGTAATGGTTTCTACTCGAAATCTACCGCGGGAGACGCTTTCGGCGTTAGTCGATGCCTCGGCGGCCATTAACATCGCCCAGGGTCTTGACGAAACGCTCCATGCGATAGCCGCTGCTGCGGCGGCAGTGCTGCGGGCGGAGGCGTCCAGCGTTATCATGCTGGACCAGGCCCGCGGAAAGCAGGTCTTCCTCGCCGCCGTCGGCGACCGGTCCGACCAGTTGATAGGCATGGAATACGATGCCAAGGCGGGATTTTCAGGAAAGGCCCTGGCCACCGGAAAGGCGCAAATCCACAACGACGTCGCTCGCGAAAAGGCCCACTATAAGAAAATCGACGACAAGGTCGCATTTCAGACCCGAAGCCTCGTCGCCGCACCGATGATCCACAAGGGCGAGGCGCTCGGCGTGGTGGAGGTCATCAATCCCGTCGGGACGGAACAGTTCAACGACAGCGACAAGGAACTGGCCCAGGTATTCGCCAACCTTGCCGCTATCGCCGCAGCCAATGCCCAGTCTTACGACCGCGTCAGGCGGGAGAATCGCGGGCTTAAGGAGGCCTTTCGCCCGCCGGCGAAGATGCTTGGCGATTCGCCGGCAATGCGGGATGTCCTGAGGCTGATTGGGCGTGTCTCGCCGTCGGCCGCTACGGTCCTGCTGCTGGGCGAGAGCGGAACGGGCAAGGAACTGGCGGCCAGGGCGATCCACGAAAACTCGCCCCGCGCGGACCTCCCATTCATCGCCGTCAACTGCGCCGCCCTTCCCGAGACGCTGCTGGAAAGCGAACTGTTCGGACACGAAGCCGGGGCCTTCACCGGTGCTACGGGCCGGAGGCTCGGACGGTTCGAACTGGCCGACGAAGGAACCATATTCCTCGACGAAATCGGCGAAGTCGCACCGGCCGTTCAGGTCAAACTCCTTCGCGTCCTCCAGGAAAAGGAGTTCGTACGCGTCGGCGGGACAAGGACAATCGGATGCGATGTCCGCGTTATCGCCGCCAGTAATCGCGACCTCGACGCCGACCGTCGCGAAGGGCGGTTCCGCGACGACCTGTACTACCGCCTGAACGTCTTTCCCATCACCGTCCCGCCTCTGCGCCGACGACGCGAAGACATCCCGATCCTGGCGGAGCATTTCCTCGGCATCCTGTCAGCCGACCTGAAGACCGCCCGCCCCACCGTTACCGATCGGGCAATGCAGGCGCTGGTTCGCTACGACTGGCCTGGAAATATCCGCGAACTCCAGAACATCCTTGAGCGGGCGTGCCTGCTGGCGGACGAATGCGCTATTGACCTGGCCCAACTCCCTGCCGAGATTGTCGAGACGGACCACCGCCCGACGGCGGATTCGCCCGGACCACTTTCGACAGAGCGGCAAGACCCGCCCGGATCGCCCAACGCACTGGAAAACATGGAAAAGACGCTGATAATCAAGGCCCTGCGTGAAAACGCCGGCAACCAGACCCGCACCGCCAAGACCCTGGGCGTCAGCAGGGACAACCTCCGATACCGCATCAAAAAGTACCAAATCAACATAAAGAAAGGGACTTGGGACTAGGGATTAGGGACTTGGCAAAAGCAGGTTCCATGTTTTTTGTTTTTCCCTAATCCCAAGTCCCTAGTCCCTAGTCCCTCCTACTGATATAATTAATGAAATGAAAACTCTCCGGGAAGCAGTCCGTGATATTATCAATGATCGCATCCTGCCGTGGGTCGAGCGCGACGGCATCGGCAAACTCTTCCTGCCCGAACAGATCACAGACGCCGACTGCGTCAAGGAGCCCAGATGCGACCGCCCATACGACCCCGGGCATCGTGAGCGAGACCTCGTTATCGGACTGGCAGGACGGACGCCGTATTGCATCGAAAAAAAACCGTTTGTCTTCACGCCGGGAAGAATAGTCCTCATGCCGGCAGGGACACCTCATACGGCGGTCCAGACAACCTGGTATCGGACCATGGATTTCGACCCGGATTGGTCCCATTCGATCATGTTCCTGACTGTCTATCCGTTCGGCGTGCGGGTACAGGTCTTCCACGTCATGCCTGAAGCCGATACGATAGAGTCAACTCAGCCATACGTGCTCCTGGGCCGGAATTTCAGCAGGCTGACAAACGACCTGCTTGAAGAGGTTCGGTCCAAACCGCCCGATTACGCCGGCGTGGGGCGATGCCTGCTGATGGAGTTCCTGCACCGCTGCGCCCGCGCGACCGCCGTATCCGCCGATGTCGATGCATTGATGGTCCCGCGCCGCCTCAGGTCAGGCCTTCCCGATTCGGCGGGACGGAAACAGACTTCGCAACGAAGGCCACGCAAAGGCGCCGCCAGCAAATCGTCCAAAACCGCTTCGGAACGGTTTGCCGTCCGGGTCGAAACCGCACGCCGGTTCATCCATTCCAATTACAGCGATTCCATCACAATGGAAGATATCTCCGCCGCCGCCGATACAAGCGCCGATCACCTCGGCCGGCAATTCAAGGCCGCTGTGGGAGTAACGCCAATCCAGTATCTCGCCAACGTCCGCATGTCCATCGCCGCCGAACTGCTTATGACAGACCTGATGGTCTCCGAAGTAGCCCGAATGGTCGGAATTGATGATCCCAGTTACTTTGGCCGACTTTTCCGCCGTATTAACGGCGCCAACCCCACCGCCTACCGCCGCCGAATGGCAAAAGCAGCCAACCAAGCCCCGTCTGTGCGAAAATAAACAAAACGGAATAATCCGAGTAAAAGCGACATTGTCTTATAGGCAGTTTCGGGAATCTGTGGTATAATCATGGCATCAGGATAACGGATCAGGATTAGTCAGCTCTTCAAGTCTAGGGATGAAAGGAGAAGCAAGATGAGAAACACAGCAATTGTATTAGCAGTAGTGGCAGTGGTGGCTCTGGCGGTACCGGCGTTCGGTGCTACCTACATCACCACCAACTGGAGCAACGCCGGTACGGACAGTTGGCACGTTGATGGTAATTGGGACAACAATGCTCCGGACTCCCCACCTGCAACGGGTGAGTATTGGCATGTTTACATTTCCAATGGCGGGACAGCCCAGATTTCCGCAAATGCCGACGCCAACAAGTTGTATTTCGGTAAATATAACGTAGGGCACCTCGAAATGCTGGCAGGAACCTATACGCTCGGTGCTACCGGCGGCGTGGGAGAATTGCGGGTTGGTTTCAACGGCCTCGCCAGCCTTGGCGTGTCCACCTTCACCCAGTATGGCGGAGATTTCTATTCCGGCAGCAGCATGCAAGTCGCTACGGGTGGTTGGGATAGCCGGGCTCGCCCCTGTGGGTCTGGACAATGGACGATCGAAGGTGGTAGTGTCGGCCAGCGGAATGCACAGTACCGTTACATGACGGTGGGTGCAAACGGAGGTGGTAACTACACAGGTTACGGGTTCGATTACGGAATAGGTCGGCTTAAGGTAGTCGGCACAGGCCCGACCAGCATTCAGTTCAACTGCTACACGCAGAACCCCGGTTCGACGCTGGAGGCCGTGCTGGATGCCGATGGTAACATTACACCGATTCAGGTTACCGGAACCGCCCATGTTGATTACGACGACGCCACATTGGCCGGTACGCTTGAGTTGGTCGTCGATTACACCAGTTTCACACCCGTGGCAAATGTTACTACAATACCGATCCTGACGGTGGATGGTACCGGTGCTCTTACCACTACGGGCCTGACACTCGTCGAGACTAATACCGACCCCAACGGAGGACACTGGGTGATGCTTGACAATGACGGCGTCGGCGGCGACCTCGAGGTTCAGTACGTTCCCGAACCGGCGACGATGGTTCTTCTGGGTCTCGGCGGAATCGGCGTTCTGATTCGCCGACGCCGCAGAGCGTAGTAACCGGTAATCGGTAGTTTGTTTAGCCGTCGTCGGTACGACGACGGAAAGAGTGGTTTTGCACCTACAGCCCATGGAGTTTTTATCTCCTTCTCCGTGGGCTGTGGGGTAATTCGCGGGGCGGCATAGCATGGATGCGACGATGATGAACCTGCTTTGTAACATGCCCCCGCTTCAGCAGGCCCGCGAACAGGCAAGGCAAGCATGGTCTTCGCAGACGGACACGCCGAAAAGGGGTTTGAACTACCGCTTCCCATGTACGCATGGACTGACCCACCTCCTTGTCCATGGTAATGCCAAAAGGCGTCCCGCCGGCCTCCCGCGTTTCGGTATTGTATCACCTGATATTTCTGATATACTCAAGCCATGTTGATCGCTCCGGCAAGTGCGTTGAACGCCAATGTGCTGATGCTGAACAAGCATTATGCAGCCATTCGGATCATCCCCGCGCGGCGGGCGTTCAGCCTGCTGTATCGCAACCTCGCCGAGGTCGTCAGTATCGAGAACGACCAGTATCTCTCGTACGATTTCGACTCCTGGCGCGAGGTGAGCGAGTTCCGCGCGAAATACCAGCGCGACGGGCATGATTGGATCCACTGCGTGCGGTTCGAGATCGCCGTACCGTGGATTATAAGGCTGATGTTTTACGACCGCCTGCCGCAACAGCGGGTCAAATTCAACCGCAGGAACATCTACGCCCGCGACCGCAACCGCTGCCAGTATTGCGGAAAACGCTTCCCGCTACCCGAACTGAGCCTGGACCACGTCGTCCCCCGCAGCCTCGGCGGCAAGGCCACCTGGGACAACGTCGTCTGCTGCTGCGTAGCCTGCAACGTCCGCAAGGGCGGCAGGACGCCGGAGCGGGCCGGTATGAAACTCATCGTTACACCCGTCAAACCGAAACGCTCACCCATAATCCGGGTGCAACTGACCGGTGAGAAATACGCCTCGTGGAAGCAGTTCCTCGCCGCCGCATACTGGAACGTGGAGTTAAAAGAATGATTTCCAATTTCCGATTTTCAATTTCCAATTGAAAAGAAACATTCGGTGCTCTTTTGTTCAATCGGAAATCGGAAATT
>DAOVLS010000096.1 GCA_030631125.1 Planctomycetales bacterium | reverse complement strand
TCGACCATTGACGCAAGATCGACCGCCCCGACCCATGGATTAAGAGAAGTGCAGCACGTCGCGTTGCACAGGTGCACCGCTCGGACGCGGTGGTGTTCGTTCAGGGCGACTTTCATCTCGGCGTGAACCTCGTTCCAGCGGCGAATCCGCCAGAGCGTGAATTGCCTTTTCGCCTCGGGGTCGCCGAAAGGCGGCATGGGTATCTCGCCGCCGAACTCGGCCCGCCAGGCCTCCCGGCAAACCGGACAGTAACAGCCCAACTGGTCGGAATGAAACCCCAGAAGCGCCTCGTCGTTGATCCAGACCTCGGTCAGGTTCGGTATCCCGCCGAGCGTTCGCAGGAACGCCAGGTGCCGCTGCCGGAATGCAGGATTGAACGGGCAGCCCCAGTTGATGTCCAACTTGTCCTGGTCCTTTGCCTGCTCATCGGCGTTAAGGACCATTCGCTGGTCGGGATGGTCTTTGAGATACGCCTCTTGGTATTTCATAAATCCCGTAAAAGTCATCACTTCCAGGCCGAAGCGTTTCGCCTCTTCAGCCAGTTCCGCGAAGAGTTCCTCCTGTCCGATGCGGGACTCGAAGGCAACGGCGGTGTAGCCTTTGGCGGCGACTTCGGGGATGAATTCCTTGAGCGTCAGGGGGCGATTGGAATACTCCTGCAAAAACGCGATTCGCCTGATTGTTCGGTCCGGCATTTTAAGATGTCTCCTTCAGGTCTTTTTTCAGTTCGTTAAGGTGTATTTACGCCTTCGACCTGCGAACAGCGCCGAACGGCAAGCCGCGCGGCTTGCCGCTTCGCAATAATGTTGAGAAGTTTTGCACGGACGCCTGGATGTTACACATATTTATTCCTGAATCGCGTTTCTTATGGCGAAGTGGTCTTCTCGGTCGATGGTTTTTCCCATTGCTCCGGCGACTTCTTCTATCTGGGCGGCGGTTTTGATGCCGGCGATGGCGCAATGTATGGCAGGGTGCGCCAGGGTAGCAGCCAGGACGAGTTGGACGATTGACAGGTCGTATTTTTCGGCGATGGGAGCCAGGGACCGCACCGCCGCGGCGAGGTCCTTGAACCTTTGGCCGGTGAAGCGGGGATTGTTTTCTCGCAGGTCGGTAAATGTCTCCGTGCCGTCGTATTTGCCCGTCAGCAGGCCGTGGGAAAGCGGGCTGAACACCAGCACGCCAATATCCTCAGCCGCACAGTACGGCAGCACGTCCGATTCGATCTGACGGTCCAGCAGGCTGTACTTCGGCTGGGCTGTTGAATAATCCCCGCAGCGCCCAGCCAGGCGCATCTGCTCGACTGTGAAGTTGCTCACGCCGTAGCAGCGTATCTTGCCTTCCTTGCGAAGTTTCTCCATCGCCTCGGTTGTCTCGTCCAGCGGCGTCAGCGGGTCGAAGGAGTGGAGTTGGTACAGGTCAATGTAGTCCATCTTCAGCCGGCGGAGCGAGTTTTCGCACTCTTCGATGACGTACTTGCCCGACAGGTCCGGGTGCCGCCGGCCGTCGGGATAAAAATGCCAGTACAGTTTGGTCGCCAGGACGACCTGGTCTCTCGGCAGCGGCGCGAGGGCTTCGCCCATGACTTCTTCAGCCAGTCCGTCGCCGTAGGCGTCTGCGGTATCGTAGAAGTTGACTCCGACCTCGAAGGCGCGGCGGACGGCTTCGACGGCCTGGGCGGCCGGTATCTCGCCCCAGTATTTCGGCGACAGTTGCCACGATCCGTAGCAGATCGGTGAGACCTCCAGCCCGCTTCGTCCCAGTTTGATGCGATTGTTCATTCCGTTCTCCTTTCTGCGGTGGTAGTATAACCGTTTCAGAGGTGCGGTTCAATTTGAGGTAATATTTTATGATGCAGAATGGCAGCCTTATGCGTTTTACGAAGATGCACGGCATCGGTAACGACTTCGTATGCATGGACTGTTTTGCGCAGTCCGTGGACGCTCCGGCCGATCTGGCCGGGAGGATATGCGACCGCCATTTCGGCGTCGGCGGCGACGGGCTTATCCTCATCGGTCCACCTGCCCACCGTAGCCTTGGCGAAGGCGGGTCTCAAGAGGCGGATGTGCGGATGCGGATATTCAATGCCGACGGTAGCGAGCCTGAGATGTGCGGAAACGGCGTCCGCTGCGTGGCGAAGTACGTACACGACCACGGTCTGTCGTCGGCCAATCCGCTACGGGTTGAGACGGCTGCGGGAGTAAAGACAATCGAACTGCACCTCGACGATGCGGTCAAAGTCGCAGCCGCGACGGTCGATATGGGCGAGCCGATCCTCGACCCGCAGACCATTCCCGTTAACATCCCACAGCAACGAGTTGTCGATTTGCCCATCCGCACCAGTAAGCGGGCCTTCAAGATGACTTGTATCTCGATGGGCAACCCACACGCGGTGATGTTTGTCGATGATGTGGCCGGTGTTCCGCTGGAGCAAGTCGGTCCGGAGTTGGAAAGGCATCCGCTTTTTCCCCAGCGGATTAACGCTCACTTCGTGCAGGTGCATTCGGATGCGGAAGTAACGATGCGAACGTGGGAGCGTGGTAGCGGGATTACGCTGGCCTGCGGGACGGGGGCGTCGGCTGTGTGCGTTGCGGGCGTACTGACCGGGCGCACCGGAAGAAAAATCCTCGCACACCTGCCCGGAGGCGACCTGAACCTCGAATGGCGCCAAAGCGATAATCACGTCTATATGACCGGCCCGGCGACGGAGGTTTTCAGCGGCGAGTTCTGATTTCCGATTTCCAATTTTCAATTTCCAATTTAGAAGGAGAAAAGAGGCTTCATCGCCGTAGCAGCGATGTTTGCGGCTACTTATCCGTCTTTTTCTTTTGTTCAATTGGAAATTGAAAATCGGATATTGGAAATTTTTTCTCCTTCCGGGCGGATTTCGCTTGCAGCGCCGTTTGCCTGCTCTACCATACCCGCTTTGATGCCGGGCGAGGTCCGGATGGAAGGAAATCATGGTCAGGATTCGATCCGCCCAATCTGTAATCGTTCTGCGATGGAGGCGCTCGCCGCTGGCGCTCTATATCGCCAGTTTTCTGTACGCCCTGAAGATCGGTATTCTCGTGATTGTCTGGCCTTGGCAGATAATGAGTATCGGCGGCGATAGCCTGGCGGTCGGCGCCATCGGGGGGCTTTGGATGGGAGGGTATGTCCTGAGTTGTTTGTTTCTCGGTCCACGTGCGGAACGTTTCGGGGTCAGGCGTCTGGTGATGCTGGCGACGGCGGCAAGCACGTTCTGCGTTCTTCTTATGCTCACGACATCGTCGGTGGCGGTGCTGCTTGGGCTGTTGGCGTTAGACGGCGCGATCGGGGGTATGATGTGGCCTCCAATGACGGCTTGGCTGACCATCGGGCAGGAGGGGCATCGTTTGAACCGTCGGCTTGGGATGTTCGGTATCAGTTGGTCGCTTGGCTTGATTATCGGCGTATGGCTGGGCGGTCCGCTGTGGGGGCAGCAGTCCAGTCCGCATCCGTTTCCGGCGTTCGTGGTTGCGTCGTGTGCCGTGTTTGGCGCGTTTCTCGTAGCGGCAAGCGCGCGAAAACAACGCTCATCCTCAATACCGGCAAGATCGCCCGGAACGGTCGAGCCGGACGAAGCCGGGACCAAAACAATCTGCGCCTTTCACTGGATGGCCGTTATTGCCGGAGTAATCGCCGGGATGACCAACGGCGTTATGGGGTATCCCATAGTAACCCTGATGAAGTCCATGTCGCTTGGCCCGAACGTCCACGGGCGAATCGTCGCAGCCGCCATGATCGCCATGATGTGCGGGCTGTTTCTGATGGGAAGAACCACGCGCTGGCACTACAAGCGGATGTTCTTCTGGGCAATCCAGCTTGTCATGGCTGCGGCGGTCTGTTCCGTCGCCTTCAGCAGGAACGGATGGGAACTGGCGACGTGTTCTGTTGTTACATCGCTGGGTGTAGCCGTCGTTTTCGCTTCCGACCTGTACTACACCCTTACAGGAAGTACGCGCCGGGCGGCGAGCGCTGCCTGGCGGGAGATACGCGTATCGATCGGATTCGGACTCGGCTCGTTCGGCGGAGGGGCGATTATCGGACTGATAGGACGGTTCGCAGGGCGACAGACCGGTCTGCGGGCGGTCTATCCCATTATGGCGGGCATCATAATCGCCGCTGTGCTGGTCCAGGCTGCGATATATTATCGATCTTCCCGAAACCCGACGCGGGAAGAGTAAAATCACGAAAAACGGGATAAACGCTTTCCATATCCCACGTTGCAGAATATCCGCGAAACAGCCGGATTTGCGTAAACCACACATTTCACAATCCCGTAAAAAAACCGGTTATTTTGCTGTTTTTTTTACTTGACAGATCAGGATTCTGTGTTATAATACAGGCAACGTGAAGGAGTTTCGTTTACAGATGCTTGGCTTATTATGAAGGAGGTCAAATTATGCTTCGCTACGCTTTGGTATCTTTTGTAATTATTGTTGCTCTTCTGGCTGTGAACGTTCAGGCTGCTCCGCTTAGTGTACGTATCGATGATCACGACTTTTCATTCGACGTACCTTACTCCCAGCAGACCAACTGGGGAGCGGTGTACGATTTTAATGGCAGGGCTTCGGATTCTCTGTACATCCAGTCTTCGATTCCCAACCACTACGTGGGGAGTTATTCCTACGTTGGTAAACTGCCGACGGTTCCCCCCTCGCCGCCAAACCCCTTTGGTAATCCGCCGGCGCCCTATCCGTTCATCTATCCGGTGGCGAATTCCTCAACGTTCGGGGGCGACCTCGAACTGAACATGACTTTCGATTACAACGACGGACCATACATCGATCCCAACACTGGCGACCGGTTCGACATCAGCCTGGTCGGGAAGGAAGGCCACCTGACCATCACCGGGCAGATTTATACCCCCGGGTTCGTACCGCTGTATCCGGCCGGGGGTGTCCAGCCGCAGGACATTGTGCTGCTGGATATCGCGTTCGAGCAGGTTACTCTCCTTGCGCGGGTGAATGAGGACCGCATCTTCATGATTGAAGGCTACGGTAGAATCAATATGCTGCTCGGATATGATGTCCTGCCGGGGATGGACCTTCCGGAAGAGGGCGTAACGTTCTTTAAGTTCTTTGCCGAGATGCCGCAGGGGCCGATCTTCACCGACCCGAATTATCAGCCTACAGATGACTACCAGGGAATTATCATGGGCCGTATTTCCGGTGAGGCCGGTGCGGGCGTTCCCGAACCGGCGACGCTGGCGCTGCTGGGCCTCGGTGGTCTGGGGCTGCTGCTGAAGCGAAGACGACGCTGAATCGGCGAAGTTGTGTAACTGATTTTATCAGGCCCGGTCCGAAGGAGAAAGCGGACCGGGCCTTTCTTATACGCAAATACCCTAAAACTTTTCCCAGCGGACGATTTCCTCGATCTTCTTTCTCCGCAGGCCTTTGTCTTTCTTCTCGGCGGGATGCCCCAGAGAAATAATCGCTATCGGTTCGACCTCGTCCGGCAGGGCGATGGCTTGCTTTGTCGCATCGTCGTCAAAACTACAGTTCCAGCATGCGCCCAGGCCGAGTTCGTGTGCGGTCAGGAGGATGTTCTGAATTCCGGCTGACGCTTCCTGCATGGCGTAGAGTTTTTTATCTCTTTCGCTGACATCCGTCCAGTCGATACACACGACGATGTTGACCGGGGCTGCCGGTACGTGCGGCTGGGCGCCGAGGGCGTGTTTGGTCTTCTCGTTCCGCACGACGACATACCGCCACCGCTCGTTAACGCGCGGCGCCCAGTAAGCAGCCTCGAGCATGGCGTCTATCTGCTCTTTGGTAACTTCCTGGTCAGTGTACTTACGGATGCTTCGCCTTTTTCTTATCGCTTCGGAGAGTTCCATTTCAGTTCTCCTTCATTCGTTCGACGATTTTGGCGGCGACTTCGAGCAGTTTTTCGCCCGCGCCGGGCGCAAGCCGTGCAGCGGCGGCTTCGTAACCGCCTTCTTCGTATTCTTCCTTCTTGACGAGGTACATCCAGCACCCGTTGGTCAAAGTGGCCAGCATCAGCCGCTTCGTCCAGGCCGACTGCTTGATGTCCATACCGATAGAAACGTTCACCTCGTTGGGGAAACTCAGAATAACAACGTCGCCGATGGCGATGGCCTGAATCTCCAGCGGCACTTCGCCCTTACGCTCCAGCCATTCCTCCTCGCCGTCCCACTGGCCGAAGAACATGGGGAAAAATAATGCGTCTATCTCGTCGTCCAGCCTCTTCGCGTCGCTGTACCTGCCGTCGGTCTTGGCCTGGGCCCGGAGTCTCCTCTTCTCTTCCAGCAGTTTTTCCGATTCGGCGCGGGACGGATAATCCCTCAATGCCACCTGGACGGTCTCGCTCTGGACCTTCAGGACGGGGTTCTCGACTGGCTGCGATTCCCGGATCGCCTGGGCCACTCCGGTCGCCAGGACGAATCCGACCCGCTGGGCCTCTTCGAACCCCCGGGCGTTTGAGCGGTAGGGGCGGGTATCCGCCCCGGCGCCGTAGAGGAACAGGCACACCCCGCCCTGGTCTTCTTCGACCAGGCTCGTCATAAAGCCGGGGAAACCGGCCGAGATCAACTTCGGAACCGGCGGGCTGCAGGAAACGGCGTGGGTGGCGTAATCGGCAAGGACGGCTATGGTCTTGCCGTCGTTATCGACGAAACGCACAACGTCCAGGTCCGGGTCGATAGGCCCGTCGGGCAGACCCACCGGCGCGTGCTCTTCAGCCTCTTCGGGGTTCATGCCCCAATTGGCGTATTGTTCCTTTATGCAGCGGGGCATGTCGGGCGTGTCGCCGAAGTAGAAATTGTTGAGGGAACTATCGACGTTTGTCATTGAGGCGACGCCTTCGGGGATGTGTTTCCGGCGGTTGTACGCCAGGCCTGAAATCGAAACTTTCGCGAAGGAGACCTTCGCCTCTTTCATATCGTCAGCCGCCTGCTTGACGGCCTCGGCGATCCTGCCCGGAAGCGACGCTACATACGGCTTGATCAACTCCCGCTGCTTCTTGATGGACAGGTTGTACAGCGGATGGGCTGCGAAGACCGGGCCTTGATGGTTGTGCGTGCAGGTAACCATCACGTTGCCGCCTTCGATGCCGGTCGCCTCTTCGACCGCCTGCCTTATCTTGACGTAATCGTTCTCCGGCAGCGGCCAGACCAGGTCCAGCGCCACAATGGCGACACGCAGAGAATCCTGCTCCAGAACCACAGCCTTCGCCCACAGGTCGTCGTGAATCCCTTCAGCCATCCTTTCGGGATACGCATGACCGTTGAAGGGAATACCAACCGGGGGAGTAATCATTTGCCTTCCTGCACCTGCTTTCAGAGTGGACACTTCAACTCTCCTTCCAGAAGAACCAGAATTAGATTTACCAGCCAAGGCCCACGCCGGGCCTCCGAAGCACGAGATTGTAACCCAGCCTCCGGAACTTGCAAGAGTTTTTGGGCGCGAAATGTGAAAAAAAGTATCTAATAGCGCCAGGGGCGTCGGCTGTGAATGTGAGAAAAATTATTCCGATTCAGACCTTGCATTATGTCGATAACAGGTGTAGGATAATCGTAGTGGAAATGTAGTGGAATCGTAGGACAAGGCATAAGCAGGCGGCTGTTCGCCGTCCCAATGGGAGATTGCGTTATGAAGTTCATACCGTCAAGAGATTTACGCATCCGCCCCGGCCAGGTCTGGAAACAGTTGCGGGAGGAGGGGGAGTTGATTATTACGTATCATGGCAAGCCGGTGGCGTTGATGGTGCCGGTAACGGAGGATAATCTCGAGGAGACGTTGCGTTATATGCGTAGTGTCCGGCTTGGTGATTAAAATCAAAAACTGCTGCCGGTGGAATGTTAAGATGTGATAGTCAGTAGGCCGGGACGAAGCGGAGCATAGTCCCGGCGATTAATCACGCCTCCTGTAT
>DAOVLS010000026.1 GCA_030631125.1 Planctomycetales bacterium | reverse complement strand
GAAGGACATCTGCGACTTGTCGCCCCGCAACGAAATGTCCACGCCTACATTACCGTCGAATTCCATCCCTCCCGGAAGCGTCGGCGACCGGCCCGAAAGAAGCGTCGCGACGGTCGTCGGGTTGACTCTTGCGGTCATTTCCAACGATCTGACCGCCTCCCATCGCCCGGCCAGGGCGTCGGCGTGAATCCGTCCCCTGCCTTTCAGTTCGATGCCGGGAAGATGCAACCCAAAAGTGCGAACGTCGATGCTCTTGTAGATCGGGTCGGACGTCGCCGTCAGGGAAATGTCGGCCTTTTCAATCACAGGCAGCGCAGGCCCCCGCCTTGGCTGGGCGTCGAGGTCTTTTATGCTCAATTTCAGCGAAAACTGTCCCACCCTTCCGGTGCGGTCGAACCGGCAGTCCATCTGGCCCGACGCCTGCCCGGAAAGGCGCTTCAGCGGTAGCGACAGAAGCCCGGGCAGGTTCAATTGCGAAATATCGACGCCGGCGAAGCGGAAACTCCCCTCCGCCTCCGGCGCCCCTTCGTAAGTTTCGCCGGACTTCGGCGAGCTCAGTCGAGCCGCAGAGGCAGCCAGCGTTACCGCCGCGCCCCGGCCGTTCTGGGCCAGCATGGCCGACATCGTAATCCGCCCGACGTTCTCAAGCCTGCCCGCGCGGTATTGAAGATCGGCTACGTCCAGTCGCAGCCGGCGATCGTGGCCTGGAAATTGCACCGTCGCCGTCGCCCGGCGGAACGCCATCCAGTCCGGCGTGGGCATTTCCATCAGCGGCTGGAGCGCAACAACGTTGGCGTGGCCGTCCCCGTCGAATATCACGTCCAACCGAGCGCCGGTTATCTCCATCCAATTCAGCCTGTCGGTCCACAGCATTTGCAGCGGCGACAGGTCGCACCGGAGCGTATCGACCACGACCATATCACCTTCGCCGAAGCCGGCGCTGTTGCCGATATGCACGTCGCTGACGGTGATTCCCTCGGCCCAGGACATCTCAAGCGAGCCTATGCTTACGGGCAGCGACAGTTCGTCGGCCAGGTTGCGGGCGAGCCTGTCGGCGAGGTATCGCTTTGGCGCCCACCAGGGCAGCGTCGCATAAACAACCGCCAGGACGGCGAAGACCAATACGCCGGCGCGAAATATCCGCTGCCGGACGGTACGCTTCGGCCGACGGGTGCGATTGGGCGATTTGACCTGATCGTTCCTGACCATCACAGGGATTCTATCAGCGCCCCGCCGGAACGACAATATCGCTTCACCTCGCGGCGGGTTTGCTTTCGGAAGCGGATTTTGTTGTCGTGGGTTTCGTCGTGGGTTTTGTCGTAGGTTTTGTCGTGGGGGTCGGTTTGCGGAACGCCACCGGTAATTTTGCACGCCCGATAACCTTCCCGTCGGCGCTGCGGATTACAATATCGTACGTCAACCCGCCGGCCAGTGACAATTGAGCCGAATCGACGCCACTGCCGACAGCGACGATATTGCCGTTCAAACAGGCGGTTACCTCCCTTTTCCCTGCACCCTTAAAGCCCACACGCACCTTGCAGGGACTTGTATAAAACAGCGTTACGTCCGTCGCCGGAACCCACTGAACGGACATGTTCCACACCAGCGGAAAAGAATTCCCCGTCTTCCTGAACGACGTGGCGTAGATGCGATGAAACCAAACTCTGTGATCGGCGGCGGTGTAGCATTTTTTGGTGAACCAGGCCTTGTTCAGTTCATTCGGCTCTGCCGATCCGAGATGATACCACTGACCGTCCCATATCTCCGTCCAACTGTGATTACCGGCAAGCCCGGGGCGTTTACCGTCCTTGTCGGGTTTCCACAGCGGGATGCCCGCAAGCCTGGACGGTATCCCGACCGCCCGGCAGGCATCGACCAGCAGCACCGTCAGGCCCGTGCAGGAAGCAAACTTCGCCTCGATGGATTCATACGGGCTTTGGTCCGCCTTGGGACGCTTGGTGGCGTGATATTTCACATCCAGTATCCTGAAGACCTCCTTGTTGAGCAATTTCGCAGCCTCGCCGGCCGACTTGCACTTCCACGCCATCGCCGAGAATCGGTCGTAAAAATCCTTCCGCCAATTGTCCCTGCGCTCATTGACGCTCGCGTACGGCAGGATGTCATTGTAGAAAAGCGATTCGGGAATCTGCTTCGACCACGGCGCGCCCTTTCGGGCCTTGAATGCGTAATCGATATTCTCCAGCAGGAAGTCTTTGCCCAGCGCCTTCAGGTCTCGTTCCGGCATATTGGCGATGAGGAACGCGACGGCCTTGCGATGGGTTTTCGGGGCGGAGCGAATTGTTGCGATTAGTTGCCCGCGGTTTTTACCGGCTTTCGACAGGGCAATCATCACGCCGGAGCGGTCCGACTCATCAAGCAGCGCGACGGCCTGTTGAACCTTTTTCATTTCCGCCAGAACGCCGGCGTCGGGACGGGCAAGTGGCTTGGCGCGGAAAACAACTTTGATTTGCTTTCCTTTCTTGAATTCGCCCTTCAGCGGCAAGAGGATGAAGTTGTCGGTAACGACCGGTTTGAGTTCGGCCCCTTCGAGGATTTCGACGTCTTGCACCCTCTCCGGCAGCAGCGCCATGACGGGACTGTATCGCCCGCCGGGCCATTTGCCGTCCTCGTTTGTCGTTACGGTGAATGTATAGACATCTTTTTTGACGGTGAATTTCTGGCTCCAGGGCAGCGTCCGCCGTGCCAGGCGCGCGTCCCATGCCGGGTCGCCGTAAAGCACCGTCGTGTCACGCTCCCACAGCAGACCCAGGGCGTCCCGGTCGATTTCGTTTTTGCCTTCCTTGTTCTTTCTTATCAGGCGGTGGCGATTCGCCAGATCGCTCATTACTCTGGGGTTTCGCCGCGTATCGAATTCTTCAACGACAATGTTCAGCACTCTTGGGTTCTCGCTCGCCAGCCGGTGCAGAAGCGACTGCTGATTGAAATAGAATGACTCGACGACGTTAAATCGCCCCGCCTGACCGACCAGCAATCGCACCATTCCCCATCCCATGTGCCCGTACCACTGCGCGGCGATGTGTGCGAACATCTGATACGCCCCGCCGGTGTGCATCCACGCCAGGGCCATGCAGTCGCGCTGGGGAATCAGCCCGATAAGACAGTTCCCCACCGCCAGATACGCCTTCGGATTGGGAGATTTGATGTCGTACCTTTTGCCGGTTGTGTCCAGCCCGTATAGTTGGCCGTCCTTGCAGCGGAACTGCCCGCCCTTGAATTTGTATCCGATCTGCCAATCTTTAGTCGTGGCGTGCCCGCTGGTGAAGAAGCAGTCGGGTTTTGTGTTATTCATCGCATCGACCATGATTTTGACGCCGTCCGGCTCGTACTTCGCCTCTTTCTCTTCGCCGCCTTTGGACTTGATCCACATCTTGCCCTTTGTGCTTTCGGCAAATCGCAGACCTGATTCAAACGGCGTAAGAGGCGCTGATGCTGTGCCGCCGATCGACCGCCGGAGGACCAGCGGTTCGGCGCGAGCGGCGATCCGCAGCGCACCGGCTGCGTCGTACCCGGTCAGGATGGCCCAGAGGGCGTCCTCGTACGGGTCGTCGTCCAGTTTGCGGAGCATGTGGTGGATGTTCACTATATACGGGCGAGTGATTTCTTCCGGTGTGGCGACGAAGCAGACGTAGTCCGGCCTCCGGGCCGACAGTTCCAGCGCAGACTCGCGGACGTCCGAATTGTACCGGATTACCTTGCCGTTATGTTTCTTGCGAAGCGCATCGACAACCTTCCGCCATTCGGCGTCGGCGTGTGTTTGATTACTGACGACAATCGCATAGATTTTGGCGGCGGGTTCGGCTTTCTTCCGGGTCGTCGCCGCGATGCTTTGGCTTAAACAAACCAGCAGGATACACCCGACAGTTACCATCGTTTGACGCATAAGCATCTTTTTCTCCATTTTTCAAACAGGGACAGCCGCGAATGGCATGAAGATAATGGATAACCCCCTGCCCCCCTAGTTAAAAACGAAAAAGGGGACATTCTACTTTTTTCTCACAGCACTTCACCGCAGATGACGAGTGAAGCAGCAAAAAAAGTAAAATGTCCCCTTTTTTCCTATTTTGCGCGATTCCAGTAGTAGTAATCGGGCGGCTGAAGTTTTTCTTCGTCGTCCGACATCAGGGTCACGTGTCCGTCGCAGAAGAGGTAATTGGCTGCGTTGTTATTTCGGTGCACGTCCATCGTCGCCTCGCGGTTCCTGCCCGGGTAGGACGCGTTATAACCGGGCCAGACCGCGCAGCCGTTATCCTGGTTGTATATGTTCGGCTCGTAACTGCTCCACCATCTCGAATCCCACGCCTCGGCAACGAGGATAGTATCACCGGGGTCCGTAACCTCCGTTGCCTTGGTAACCCGTCCGGGCCAATCAGGAGTGAGGCCCAGGTACGACACCCGCTGGTTCATTGCATAGGAACGGGGATAACGGGCTTCTACCGGAATGCCTAAGTTTTCGTAATAAGCGCTGCGGTCCAGGTGATCGCTGGGGCAATGGAGCAAGTCGAGGTTGTCGTAATAGCGGCACTGGTGCAGAATCTTATCCCAATAAGGCGACCAGGGACCGTTGTACAACACGTCCCTGTCCCATCCGACGGGAGGCCACCAGTTGTCGTTTGCGCCGGTGTAAAAAGTGAACGACAGACCCAGGCTCCTGAGGTTCGACATGCAGATGACCATCCTGGTCTGCTCCTTGGCCTTGCCGAGCGTCGGAAGGAGGATCGACACCAGAAGAGCGATAATCGCCACAACCACTAAAAGTTCCACCAGTGTAAAACCAAGCGTTCGCTTTGTCATTATCGCATCCCTGCTAAAGCAAAAAAAACGAATATTGAATAATGAACAAAGAATTTTGAATTTCGAAGTAAAAAAACATTGCTCAAAAACATCTTTCTTCTTTCACTTCGAAATTCGACATTTCCTGTTCAATATTCGACATTCTCTGTACGTTATTACCTCCCAGCCCACGGAGAAGGAGAAGCAACCGTGGGCTGGGGGTACTTACCAATTGCCAATTTTCAATTGTCAATTGCCAATTGTTAACTATCCGTGTAATCCGTGTAATCTGCGGACTACTTTCTTCGTCGACGAATCAGGACACCGATTCCACCGATACCAAGCAGCGCCATCGTCGCCGGCTCGGGGACATAGGTTATTTCCAGGTCCTTGCCGCCGTTTGAGGCATCCACCCACTCGAAACTCCAATTCGAGTCAACGCCGGGCGCGAACACCAGGCCCTGGTCGTCAACGGACAGGCTGGGGGTGTAATGATTTTTGCAGTTCATGACCGTCCATGTGTCCTCATACGGCGTAACACCGTCGGCAAAGCCGGGCTTCAACAGGCTGTCACTTTCGAAGACCGTGGCGACTACACCGGAATTATTACCCAAGGACGTGATAGTCTTCAGGCCTGCACTACCAACCAGCGGCTCCAATATACCGCCGGTCTTCTGAGTGTAAGTCGTGCCCCACTTGGCAAAAGCAACCGACCCTGCGTCGCCGACGACCTTGAGTGTGCCGCCTGCCTTGAGGTACGCATCATAACCAGCGGTCGTAAGGGCGCCTCCGTGGTGCGTAACCGTAAAGGCGCCGCCGGCAGCGCCCATGTTCAGGGTGCCACCTACTGCAAAGTTCCCATAGAGGTTCAGTTCACCTTCGTTCAAGTTGACGGGAAACCAGGATTGGGTAGTGAGTGTGCCGGTCGAAAGGATATCGAGTCGGCCACTCGCGCCTCCAGCCACTCCTACCCAGATACTACGGGCGTCGGCATTTCCGTTGGCAATCTCGCAATAATCCCCTGTGGCATTTTTGAACTCACCATAATCGTCGTTGGCGCTGGTCGGGTAACTACCACCGGCCCAGTTTCCGCCGGTAAACCAGTCTTTGCTTACATCTCCCTCCCATTGGATAATAGCTCCCCACGCCGGAGCGGCCAGGGCTGCTATGCACAACACACACAGTACTGTCATTGTCTTTTTCATCTCACTTCTCCTCATTTTACTGACTTTCACCGTGAAGCGACCCGGCGACACCACGCCGCCGAGACAAACGCTCCACAACTACATACAGACCGGAATACCGGAATGCCGAGAAAAACTGCAATTCGCAATCGCATCACCTCCTTCCTGCCTGCCGGTAGGCAGGTCTTTCAAATTTCCGACGAATTCGTCCTCAACTTACGCTTTAGAATTGCAGGTACTCATCCACCTGATAATCCCGTCGCGGCACTTCAGCATGAATATTCTTGCGATCTTTTCCGCCTCTTCGGGCTTGTCTTCTCGAACCATCTCCAGTACGTCGCGATGGCTCCGGATTATGTGTTGCAGTTGTTCGGCGGTCTCCGTGCCCCAGATGCTGCGTTCGGCCTGCCGGGACGGAAGAACGTAAAACAGGTAATAGCACTCGGTCAATAAAGCCCTGACCGCCTGCACGAGCCGCTCGTTGTGCCCGGCCTCGGCTATGGCTTCATGGAACCTGCGCTCCAGAGACGCGGCGACAGACCAGTCATATTTGTCCATGTCGGCACCGTTGGCCTCCATCCGGTCGCATATCGCCTCGATGCGGGCAAGGTCAGATTCGGTGGCAGAACGGGCGGCAGCTCTGAATACGCCGCTTTCGAGGATTTCGCGGTACTCGTAGAGTTGCTGAATCTCTTCCGACGAGTAGTCCCTCATCCGCACGCCCTGATGTTTCCTGCCGCTGACCAGTATTCCCCGCGCCACCATTCTGGCCAATGCTTCACGAACGGGGATTCGGCTGACGCCCAGTTCCCCAGCCAGGTTACGCTCCACCAGCCGGGTGCCCGGAGCGACATCGCCGGAAAAAACCCTCTGCACAATGTCGTCATAGACTGACGTTTTTTCTTCCGCTACACTACCCACAATTCCGCCTTTCCTTCCTGTTTAGAAAGATCCGACCGACACAAATATATTAAATACACTTCATTATGGTATGCCATTATAGCATGGTATACCATTTTGTCAAGGGATATTTCGCCTGAAATTGAAGATTTTTTCAGAAAGGAGAAAGTGGGGCTAGGCCAACAGGCCCGCGGAATATCCGCGTAAACATTAGGCGGTGGGCCAGTTGGCCCACCCTACCCGCTGCTTCCAGTGGTTTGTTACACATCATTTGACGTATTACAAAGTGCTGATCCCAAATCCCTGGCTTTTAATATGTTTTGCCTGCCAGGTCGAGGTGTCGGAGGAATTCGTCGTTGGTTTTGAACTTGTTCATTACCGAAAGGAGTTGGGGTATTTCCTGACCTACGTTGAGTTGGCTGAGGAAGCGGCGGAGCATGTGGATTTTCAGGAGTTTCCAATCCTCCATCAGGAGTTCCTCTTTCCGCGTTCCGGACTTTGAGATGTCGATAGCCGGCCAGATTCGCTTCTCGGCCAGTTGGCGGTCGAGTTGCAGTTCCATGTTTCCGGTGCCCTTGAACTCCTCGAAGATCAGGTCGTCCATTCTGCTTCCGGTCTCTACCAGGGCAGTGGCGAGGATTGTAAGCGACCCACCGTTTTCGATTTTCCGGGCGGCTCCGAAGAGGCGTTTGGGTATTTCCATTGCGCGGATGTCCATTCCGCCGGTCATCGTCCTGCCTGAGGTCTCGACATGCCGGTTGTACGCCCGTCCGAGTCGGGTCAGGCTGTCGAGCAGGATGACGACGTCCTGTCCGAACTCGGCCATCCGCTTGGCGCGCTCGATAGTGAACTCGGTTATGCGAACGTGATTGGCGACGGTCTGGTCGTTTGTTGAGTGGACGATCTCAGCGGCGACATTTCGCTTGAAGTCGGTTACTTCTTCGGGCCTTTCATCGACCAGAAGAACGACGACGTGTGCTTCGGGGTTGTTCGTGAGTATGGCGTTTGCCATCTGCTGGAGGAGGATGGTTTTTCCCGACCTCGGCGGCGCGACGATCAGGCCTCGCTGACCTTTGCCGATGGGGCATACCATGTCCAGCACTCGCATTTCCATAGGCCCGTCGGTCGTTTCGAGTTTCATATTAGGCTGGGGGTCGATTACGGTCAGGTCTGCGAATGCGACGATGTCGGGCCAGTCCCCGTAATCCCGCCCGTTGATTCGCAGGATTTTATGCATTCTCGGACCCGCCTTTCGCTTGGCGGTCGGCGTGGCCTCGCCTTCGATTACCACGCCGGTCCGCAGGCGGTCACCAACGACGAAATCCTTGGAGATGAACACGTCGCCGGGCGTCGCGCGGAAGTCGTTCTCCATCTGCCGGAGAAAACCGTAGCCCTTTTCGGTAATTTCCAGCACGCCCGACGCCGAAACGGTTTCGACCGGCGCTTCGTCGGACGGGGGCGCATCGGTTGTAACTTTACTACTGTCTGTCTTTGTCATGGGTCTTTTGCATCCTTACTAAAGGCGGTCAGCGTTCAGCAGTCAGCCACCGACTGTCTCTCTTTGTCTTTTTACTGATGGCTGATTGCCGACCGCTTTCTATTGCCGCAGGTCCAATCATGGAACAGTCCGCGTCTTCCGTGGCGGTTATGAGAAAACCCTCTTTTCTCCGAGAAAATTCTGCTCGTCCTGCCCCTTGCAACGGTTAAGAGAAACCTTTACTCCACCGAAATCAAGAAAAATCTTGCCCCTTTTTCGCTTCCGTCGCCAATGCACACGCCCGAGCCAGGTCGATCCTGCCTTCGTAGTACGCCCGTCCGACGATTGCGCCGGTACAGCCGATCTCTTTGCAGCGTGCGATGTCGTCCAGGTCGGCGATCCCGCCGGAGGCGATTACGCCCAGGCCCGTCGTTTCGATAAGCCGGGCGGTACCGTCCAGGTCAGGCCCGGTGAGCATCCCGTCACGACCGATGTCGGTATAGACGATGGCGGCCAATGGCAGGTCTTTGGCCCGCCGGGCGACCTCATCGACGGTCAGGTCGGTCTGTTCGGTCCATCCGGCGGCTGCCAGTTTCCCGCATCGGGCGTCCAGGCCCAGGACGATCTTACCTGCCAGGTCCGCCTGCCGGGTGAGTTTTTCGAACCACGTCCAGTTCTTCAGCGCCGCCGAACCGATAATCAGCCGACTTACTCCCAATGCCAGTGCGTCGGCGACCGCATCATCACTGCGAATGCCCCCGCCGAGTTGGACCTTGACGCCGGCGGTCCGGCAGACGCTTCGGACGGCCTGGGCGTTGGTGCGTTTCCCGCTGCGGGCGGCGTCCAGATCGACCACGTGAATCCACCGCGCACCCGCCGAAGCAAACCGACCGGCGACGCCCGCGGGATCGGTCGCATAGATTTGCTGGCGGTCGTAGTCGCCCTGGCTGAGCCGGACGACCTTCCCGCCTCGCAGGTCTATCGCTGGAAATAGCTCCATCTGATGACTTACCGGAAGGTTCTGAAAGGAAAAATTGAACCACAAAGAGCACGAAGAACACAAAGAACAGAAATAATTGTTTTTTTTATTCTCTTTCTGCTCTTTGTGTTCTTTGTGGTTCGTTCTGTTATTTGACAACTACGATTTCGACGCGCCGGTTCCTGGCTTTGCCTTCGCGCGTCTTGTTGGAAGTGACCGGATGGGTCGCGCCCATTCCGACAGCCTCCAGTTTCCCGGCGGAAATGCCCAACTTCCGCAGATGCCGAACCACAGCCATCGCCCTGTTGGATGAGAGGTCCAGGTTGTCGGCCCACAGTTTTTTTGTTTTCTTAATCGGGTCGCTGTCGGTGAATCCGTACACGCGGACGATTGTGTCCGGGTAGGTAGCCTTGATGGTGGCGGCAATTTCTCTCAACCTGGCAGCACCCTGTTTCGAGAGCGTAGCCCTTCCGGCTGAGAAGAGTATGTCGCTTGCCAGCGTTACCTTTGCACCGGTGGCGGTTTCCTGCCAGCCTGCCGGAACGGGCGCTTTCTCAGGCGGCTTCGGGGCCGATTGCAACCTGGCAATTTCAGCCTTGGCGGCATCCAGTTCGTCGCCCTTTTTCGCCAGAAGGTCCATCAGGTTGCTGTTTTTGGCCTGGCTGGTCTTGAGGGACTTCTGGAGGTCGCCCTTATCCATCTGGAGGTCGTTGTACTGATGCTTCAGGGTTGTCAGTTCCTTCTTGCACTGGTCATTACATCCGGTCGCAGCCAGAGCGCCGAGAAGTATAACCGACACTGATAAAACAGTCAGACGATTCATAGGAAACTCCTTTCTGTTGTTGTTAGTCAATTGCCCCGATCAAACGGGTCGATTATACAGAGCCTTTTTCACGATTACAGCGAAATTTCGTAATTACGGCAAGTTATCTTTCGGTTTTTCCAGGTTTTTTAACCGTTTACGGTCGTTTTGGGTCTGCTGAATATTTTTTCCTTTTCGCAGCGACGCAATCGCCGCCGGCAGGAGTTTGACGGCGGTGTACCAGACGACGACCCCGGCCGCTCCCGCCAACAGCATCCCGACCGCCGGTCGAAGCGTTATGGGCTTCCAGAAAAATTGCATCTGCCATTTCCCGCCGAGGTTGTTCAAAAGAAGGACGCCCGCCGCCGCCAATATCAACAGGACCAGAACCGCCAGGGCGTAGCCCTTTACCAATTTCATGTTCATCGTTCGATTCTCCAAAAACAGATAAGATAGCGGGATTATGGGGATTATAGGATTACAGGATAAAAACAAAAGAAAATCCCTATAATCCAGTAATCCCTGTAATCCTGCTATCTTTGCTTTTTATTCTTCTTTTTTTTCAGCAAAAATCAAAATCCCTGAAATCCGGTAATCCCCATAATCCCGCTGCTCTGTCTGTTTTTGTTTTTGCCATTATGCCGCAACCAGGTCGGCAAAGCGATTTATAAAAATAACAAGCGCATCATAAAACAGCAGCACAACCAGCGTGCCCAGCGCCAGCCAGGGTCCGTAAGGCAGTTCCCGCTTGCCGCGAGCGATAAGCAGGTGTACCGCCCAGAGTAATCCGAACAGCGGCGCGACGAAAAAGACAAGCGTGGCGACCTTCCAACCGGCCACCGCGCCGACGGCTGCGAGAATGTGCACGTCGCCCATTCCCATCGCTTCCTTGCCGAAGCCCAGCGTCCCGAATATCCTCGCGCCCCAAATCCAGGCAGCGCCGATGAGCATCCCGAAAACCGCACCCATCCCGGATGCGAGGTTTTTGGATATTGAGATTCCGCCGAAAAGTTCGTTGCAGAATCTTTCAGCGGCGCCGATTCGCGTCGCGATGAAATACCCCGCCACCCCAAGCACAATCGCCGGAGCAAGGAACAGCATCTCGCGGAGGATTTCCTTTCGCGGGTTCACGCCGTCCTGTGCGGTAATGGCTACGGTGCTTTCTTTTTCGTCTGTAACGATTTTGTCGTCGGCGTCGAGGAAACTCCGCTGAATCCATCCCAGTCGAAGCAGCACGAGAGCAATCAGCAGGCCTATGACAGCGCCGACCGACGCCGCCGCAAGAGCCGGAGATACCGGCTGGTCAAATGGGTGAGGTCTGAAGGTCGAAGCCGCTATCCCCAAAGCCGAACATGCCCACATCACCTGCAACGGAACGATGAACAGTTCGATATCGACCGCCGACGCCGCCAGAAGCCCGCACAGCAGCGCCGCGTGGGCTGCGAACATCGGCCAGTCTTCGGTAAAATCGCCGGTTCCGTCCCGCAGGCGCAATACGAAATAGCAGACGTACAGCCCCGCCACCAGCGCCGCCGTCAGCAGTTCAATCAGCAGATAACGGGGCGAAATCGCCACGTCGCATCGTCGGCACC
Organism: Planctomycetales bacterium; assembly: GCA_030631125.1. The sequence continues at coordinate 1,782 of DAOVLS010000026.1, read as the reverse complement.
GGCCTCGCAGAAGAAGCCAACTGACGATGGGGATGTTGTCGTGCCACTTGATCGCCCGCCCGCACGACGGGCAGTGGCTTGGCGGGAAGACGATACTCTCGCCGCGAGGCAGGCGGTATATCACCACGTTCAGAAAACTGCCCACGCAAGCGCCGAGAAGAAACAGGAACGGAATCCAGATAATGTGCATCTACAAAGGCTCCCTTGACACGGCAGAAACGATAGCAGAGGCGGGCGGCTTTTGCAACCGGAGGATTTGGCGAGTCGGTACTACGCCTACGACAATTGCGGCTGCAGGCATTTTCGCGTAATCTATACCCGGCTGGGACGACACCGGACATTTACATCAACGGGAGAAGCCATGCGCACATTCACCTTGACGGTAATCATCTTAGGCCTGCTCTTCTCTCAACCTGGTTCCGGTGAATCCAAGCCCGAATGGCCCTGTTTCCACGGGCCTAAGCGGGACAATAAATCGACCGAGAAGGGTCTTCTGAAGAAGTGGCCTGAAGGTGGGCCGAAATTGCTGTGGACCGCAAACGGGCTGGGGAAAGGTTACAGTTCCGTAACGATTGCCGATGGGCTGATCTACACGGCGGGCATGATCGACAAACAGACGTACGTGTTCGCGTTTGACCTGAACGGCAAGGAGAAGTGGCGCAGGTTGAACGGGCGGTCCTGGAAGACGACGCGTCGCTGGGCAATCGGGTACGCAGGCTCGCGCAGCACGCCGACGTATGACAAGGGCAGGGTGTACCATTTGAGCGAGCTGGGCCGGCTGGTCGCTCTCGATGCGAAGAGCGGCAAAGAGATCTGGCATAAGGACCTCTTCGAGGAATTCGACGCGAAGCCGCCGACGTACGGCCTGGCCGAGTCCGTCCTGATAGACGGCGACAAGTTGATTTGCTGTCCCACCGGCGTCAAGGGCTACATTGTGTGCCTGGAGAAGAAGGACGGCAAACTCGTGTGGGCGAACAACAAGGTCAAGGGAACGGCGGGCTATTGCTCTTGTGTGATTGCGGAGTTCGGAGGCTTCCGGCAGATTCTGAGTATGAGTTCGGCGGTCGTCTTTGGCGTGGACATCAAGAGCGGGAAGCTGCTCTGGAGCGTGGAGCACGGGAACCGGCGGAACAATAACGCAACAGACCCCATCTTCCATAAGGGACATGTGTTCGCATCCAGCGGCTACGGTAAAGGGAGCATCCTGGTCAAGCTCAAGCCGGTCGCCGGCGGCATCGAGACTGAGGAGGTATGGGCCGACAAGATCATGGACAACCACCATGGCGGCGTCGTGCTGGTGGACGGGCACGTTTACGGGTCCGGCCATCGGTCCAAGGGGTGGTTCTGTCTGGACGTGATGACCGGCAGGCAGGCCTGGAACGCACGAGGCAAAGGCTCCCTGACCTACGCCGACGGAATGCTGTACTGCCTGAACGAACGGGGAACGATGTCCCTAGTCAAGGCCACGCCGGAGGCCCACAGGCTCGCCGGCTCCTTCAAATTACCGAAGGGCAAATCTGGATTATATTGGGCCCACCCGGTCGTCTGCGGCGGTCGGCTATACGTACGCCACGCAGACAAACTGTTCGCCTACGACATCCGCGCGAAGTGATCAAGAGGCTGTTTCCCACATCGGATTAACCGGAACGGTTTCTGTCCTGCGTCGACACCCAAATAGGGGTTTTTGCAACAGCCTCTTTATCTATTTTCATTCGATCCTACCCCACGAGAATTGAGAAGTGGCAATTAAACCAAGGTACAGAATTTCCAAAGGGAAGTTGT
>DAOVLS010000442.1 GCA_030631125.1 Planctomycetales bacterium | reverse complement strand
GCCAACCGCATCGTACACGCCCACGGCGACGCCACCGGAAAATATCTGCTCGAAATACTCATCGCCCGAGCGACCGGTCATGAAAACATCAAGGTTTTTGAAAACTGCTTCGTCGTAGACCTGATAACAGACAACGATAACGGCGCGGTCGTCGGCGCACTGACGTTCCACAGCCGCTACGGCCTGCAGATGCTCTGGGCGAAGCAGACGATTCTCGCCGCCGGCGGGGCAGGGATGCTGTGGCGGGAAACCTCCAACCCCCCCTGCTCCACCGCCGACGCCGTCGCCATCGCCTTCCGCGCCGGAGCGGAACTGGCCGAGATGGAAATGATGCAGTTTCACCCGACCACGCTCTACATCGCCGGCGCTACCCGCGCCCTGATAAGCGAGGCCGTCCGTGGCGAAGGGGCGCACCTGGTGGACCGCGAAGGACGACGCTTCATGGGCGACTACCACGAAGCCGGCGAACTCGCCCCGCGCGACGTCGTCAGCCGGGCAATCGCCGCACATACCGCCAAAACCGGCGCTACGCACGTCTTTCTCGACGTCCGTCACATCGGCGATGAGCGATTCAAGCGGCGATTCCCGCAGATTTATCAACTCTGCGCGGACTTCGACATAGACATCGCCAAAGACCTTATTCCCGTCCGCCCCGCCGCCCATTATATGATCGGCGGCGTCAGGGCAGACGCCGAAGGGCGAACATCGCTGCCGGGGCTTTGGTCCTGCGGCGAAGCAGCCTGCACCGGCCTGCACGGGGCAAACCGCCTGGCAAGCAATTCCCTGCTGGAGACGCTGGTGGCCGGTAAGGCCGCAGGGCTGGGCGCAGCCGCCGAGGCCGAACAGGCCAATACAAAACTCACTGCCAGGCGAATAACCTCGGCAAATCCGCACTCGGACCGGACCGCACTGGACCTTGCCGACATCCGCAACTCGCTGCGCTCGATAATGTGGCGAAATGTCGGAATCGCCCGCTCCGGCGCGAGGCTGACCGAAACGAAGGAGATCATCGGCTTCTGGGGCAGTTACGTCATGGACAAGGAGTTTTTCGACCCTGCCGGGTGGGAGGTTCAGAACATGCTGACAGCCGCACTGCTGGTCGTCGAATGCGCCTTCCGCCGGGCGGAAACCCGCGGCGTACACTATCGAAAAGACTTCCCCGAAACAGACCCCGCATGGGCAAGACGACAGATACTACGACGGACCGAGCAACAATTGGTGGTTATGTAAGGAATATGCAATGGCCCATTTCCCCTGTCCATATCTGCATGGCGAAGTTGAACTGACAGAAGAGTGAGAGCAGCACATTGCCGAGCATCATCCTGATTTGCTTCCGGAACATCGCCAATGTATTATGGATACGTTGGCGGAACCGGATTAGGTTCGTCGTAGTTCACGGATGGGCAATGCAAGGTTATTTGCCCGCTGGTTCGACGACGTCAAAAGCGGCAAGAACGTTGTTGTAGTAGTCGTCAGCGATCCCGGACCAAATGACCGGCATTGGGTCATTACCGCCTATATCGCAGGCAAACTGGCTCAAGGAGAAATAGAATGGTCGAAAAGATGACGTTCCAATACGACCGCGAAGCGGACATTCTCTACATCAACATGCGCCCTCCCTACGCCGAGCAGCAATCCGAGGAACTTGGAGATGAAGTAATTGTGCGCATGAATCCGAATACCGGCGACATCGAAAACCTGGAAATTCTCTTCTTCTCCACGCGATTGCTGCGAAAAGACATGTTTGAACTTCCCGTAACAGCCGACATGCATCTGGTTACAGAAAAATGACAAAAAGAGAAATCGCATCGCTTGCGTGCAAGATTCTGGGCGTCTATGCCCTGCTTCAGATACCGCAGTACTTGCAGGGCATCTACTTCTTCCTGTCCCGATTTTTTGTAGAAGAACTTCGGGATGATAATATACATACGTTTCTCTGGAACCTTTCAACAACCTTCGTGCCGGTATTGCTTTACCTCATAGCCGGCATATTACTATGGCGAAGATCAGACTCCCTGGCATCACGGATGGTTTCCGATGATCAACCGCCGGAAGAACAATCCACGATTTCAGGTCAGGCGGTTTCGGCAATTGCCTTTTCCATCGTTGGCCTGGTGGTCCTGGTCCACGCCATACCGCGAATAACCCACCTGCTCGCTCGTCTGGTATATGTATATGGACCCACGCCGGAGTTTGGGGGCGAACGGGTATGGGACGCCGGCACAATAGCCCGACTTACCGCTCTTGGTGTCCAGGTAATCCTCGGCGCGGTGCTGATGGTGGGCGGGCGAGCGTTGTCGCAACTGGTGATGCGAATCCGCACCGCCGGGCTGAATGACAAAAATCAGAACCAGGCGTAGGTTGGGCCGAAGCGGAGCGAGGCCCACCTTC
>DAOVLS010000211.1 GCA_030631125.1 Planctomycetales bacterium | reverse complement strand
GAACATGATCGAAAAGGTCGCCAACGCCACAGGAAGAGTCCCGGACAGATTCAAGCCCTGGCTGGACGTCTCGAAGGACGACAAGGGCAAGTTCACCATCACACTCAAGAAGGAAATGACGCTTCCCAGTTATCTCCTTCCCGCCAATCGCCTGGCGGTGATGCGGGCGGGCAAGGGGCTGGACCAGACGTTCGTCTCCGTCGATTGGTCGAAGGCGACCGGGCACAGCCACAGCGGTCCGTTCAACCTGCTGCTGTACGGCGCACGCCACGAAATGCTGTACGACCAAGGCTACCTCAACAATGTTACGCCCACCCAGGCGTGGATGAACTGCGCCGAGGCGCACAACACCGCGCTGGTGCGGCAGGACGGCGGAAGCGCCGGGAAGTGCATAAAATGGCGAGGCAGCCTGCGGTTCTTCACCGACACCCCGACCGTCAAGGCCGTCGAGGTCGCACAGGCTGGCAGAATGTATCAGCGGACAGTAACGCTGATGGCTGCTGGCGACCCGTATGTGGTCGATATATTCCGCCTCCAGGGCGGCACGCTGCACGATTATTACGTCCACAGCCTCGGCGAGACCCTCACCGTTACCGGCGCAACGCTCAAACCGGTCGCCGACCAGAAAAAATCGCTATATGACGTCAGCGGCTTCAAATACCGCACCAGCACCGGCGCAAAGGTTATCACTGGCATCAGTCGGGCAAAGACCGACGGGGCCTTCACAGCCACTTGGCGCGACATGAAGGACTGGCGAACCACCCCGCCGGAGTTTGATAAAGACGCCGTAACGCGGGTGCGCATACTGGCTGCGCCCGGAACGGAAATCCTCGTCGGTAAATCTTTCGGGCAACGGTACATCGGCAAGCGCGACGTTGAGCAGCGCGTTACGGTCATGTGCGTCCGCCGAAAAGCAGAAGCGTTCGGCGACAAGCCCGACGCCTTTGTAGCCGTCATCGACGCGGTTCGCGGCAAGGACGACAACATCAAGCAGGTGTCGCAACTGAAGGTGCTGTCGGGCGACAAGGCCGCCGTGGGCGTCAAGATCGTCCACGCCGGCGGCGTCGATTACGTCATCAGCACAACCGCCGCCGACGTGGCCACAACCTTCGCCGACGGCGCCGAAAAAATAACACTGACAGGCAGGTTGGGCGTGATACGGTGCGATGCCGGAAAGAAGCCCTCGCTCATCCTGCTGAAGGGCGCGAAACTGTCATTCGGCGGGAAATCAATGTCCTCGCGGTAAAGAAACTGATGATCTATCCGCGGTAGTAAAAAAACCCGTAATCGGATGCGAAACCTCGCTGTGCTTGTTGTGTTTGTAAATACGTTGAGTACGTGTGTCGTGCGTATCCTGTGCGTCTGAAAAAGGAGATAAACTGATGATGCGAGTAACGAGTGTATTGTCGATAGCGTTGGTTGTTGTGATTTTGGTGTTTGTGTCGTCCGGCCTTGCCGCCGATGCCCCAAAGGCGCCCAATATCGCCCCCAATCCCGGCGCAGAAAAAGCAGTCGCCGGAAAATTACCGGAAGGCTGGGGCCGATACCATAATACCCCCGCTGACATGGGCGTGACCGACAAGGTCTTCCACAGCGGAAAGAACAGCGTCTTCCTGAAAGTTACTGGCTTTGGGGACGACGGTGTCGCCTGTACCGGCGTGGCGGCGGGTCAGACCGACGGATACAACGGTCCGGCGGCCATTCCCGTCAAGCCCTATACGAAGTACAACTTCTCCTTCTACATCAAGGGCAAGGGTTTTACCCGTAAGATCAGCGTCAAGCCCTGGGGTTTCAAGGCCGACGGTAGCGGACGGGACCGCGACATCCCCGGTGTGAGCGTGCTTCCGACGGACAAGTGGACGCGCTATGCCGGTTCGTTCACCACCAAGGGTCAGACCGAACGGGTTGTGTTGATGTTCTTCGTCTATAGCAAGAAGGACCGCGATGTAGCCGCCGGAGCGACATTTTACGTGGACGACGTAAGTCTGTCCGTTGCCGGCGCAGTCGGCGCAGCGCCCAGGGACATTGTCCTGCCTGATAAAATGACGCTGGCAGCCATGTGGGCGCCCGACGACAAACTCTACATGTGGGCGGATATTGAGAAGAAGTTCAAAGCCGGCGACCCGTACGTCCGCGGCTGGGTCAGCAGGAGGATGAAATCGGTCAAGCAGTATGCCGACAAGCCCGACAGTTACTATATTAGTCTGTTCCGTCCCGAATCGCCCTTCGGACGAAGCACTATCGCCTGCCCGTTTCACCCGGAAGGACTGGGGTGGATGCCCTTTGAGTGGAGCCCCGATCGTCCCTGGCGGCTGGTCTGCCCTAAATGCAGGAAAGAAGGGCGTAAATATTACTATTTTCCCAATAAATTATATCCTGACGACGGTAAAGGCTGCCGGCCTACAGACGAGGTCTGGCGCAAGACCCACACGCTCGAATGGTCCAAAAAGTACAGCATCCCCTGGGAGAAGTGGGATGGAGGCACCCACGCCGGTGTTAACGGTTACGCCTACTTTTTTCTGGGATACGCCCAGTTCCGCATCTTCTTTGAACTGAACTGGCGCCACAATATCCTTGGGAATCTGTCTCAGGGATACGTCTTTGGCTCCAGGTTATACCCAGCCGGTAGCGAGGAGGCAAAACTTGCCGCCGTTTGCGCCCACAAGGCCAAGATAATCATGGTAACGATGACGCGGGCAATTATGGGCGATGCCTACCTGCAGGGCGCCCTGGGCATGAGCGAGCAGGATTACCGCAACGCGGTACAGTCGCTGGCCAAAGGACCGGACGGAAAGCCTCTGCCATGGAAGGACTATCCCGGATACGAGAAGCGGGACGTCATATCCGACCATTCGCATTCTGATCCGAAACACCCCATATCGGCCGTACGACACTACTGGCGAAACCAGTTAACGAGGTTCCCGGACCGCATGCATTCCGGCTACGCCAATATGTGGCTGAAGTCATACGCACAGATTCAGAGCAGTTTTACGCCTGCCGAGCGGAAGGCCAATCTGACTGAACTCATCGAGCGGGTGCTGGTCTCCGAGGTCGGTGACGCCCAACGCCTCGCCAAAAGCGGACAAAAGGTCAAAAAAGGCGTCTGCGAACTCGGTATGAACCCGCGCAAACTGTCGATGGGCGGCAATCTTGCCGGAGGCAGGGCCTGGAGTACGTTGAACCTTGGGCTGATGCTCGGGGACAGGAAGATCATCCGCAACGTCGCCGCCGCCTGCCATCGTTACATCAACAATGGGTATTTCACCGCCGACGGGCTTGGCTACGAGACCTCGCCGCACTATACGCAAGTTGCCCTGGGCGGTATCTCGGCGCCTCTGGCGGCGCTGAATGGAATGACCGAAGGGTTCGGACCGGGTGATCCGTTCTGGGACCCGAAGACCAAGTCCCTGAACCCCTACCTGGACCCCGCTTTGGAACGGGCCGCCTACAGCACGCTGATGAGCGTCCTTCCCGACGGGCGATGCGCGCCATGGGTCGATTCGTGGATTACAGAAGCACCGAACATGAGTATGGCCGAGAAGGTCGCCAATGTTACGGGCAGAGTCCCTGAAAGATTCAAGCCCTGGCTGGACATCTCGAAGGATGACAAGGGCAAGTTCACCATCACACTCAAGAAGGAAATGACGCTTCCCAGTTATCTCCTGCCTGCCAATCGCCTGGCCGTTATGCGGGCAGGGGCCGGGCTGGACCAGACGTTCGTATCGGTGGACTGGTCGAAGGCGACCGGGCACAGCCACAGCGGCCCGTTCAACCTGCTGCTCTACGGCGCTCGCCACGAGATGCTGCACGATCAGGGCTACCTCAACGTCTCCACCCCCACCCAGGCTTGGATGAACTGCGCCGAGGCGCACAACACCGCTCTGGTGCGTTCGCCCGGCGGAAGCCCGCACAGTTGCATAAGATGGCGAGGCAGCCTGCGGTTCTTCACCGACACCCCGGCCGTCAAGGCCGTCGAGGTCGCCCAGCCGGGCAAGATGTACCAGCGCACGGTAACGCTGATGGCTTCAGGCAGCCCATACGTTGTCGATATTTTCCGCCTCCAGGGCGGCTGGCTGCACGATTATCACGTCCACAGCCTCGGTGAGACCCTCACCGTTACCGGCGCGACACTCAAGCCGGTCGCCGACCAGAAAAAATCGCTGTACGACGTCAGCGGCTTCAAATACCGCACCACCACCGGCGCGAAGGTCATCACCGGCATCAGCCGGGCAAAGACCGACGGGGCCTTCACAGCCACCTGGCGCGACATGAAGGACTGGCGAACCATCCCGCCGGAGATGGACAAAGACGCCGTAACACGGGTTCGCATCCTGGCATCGCCGGGAACCGAAATCTTCGTCGGAAAGTCTTTCGGGCAGCGATACATCGACTCGCGCGACGTTGCTGATCGGGTAACGCTCATGTGCGTCCGTCGAAAGGCAGAAGCATTCGGCGATAAGCCCGACGCCTTCATAGCCGTTATCGACACTGTCCGCGGCAAGGCGGACAACATCAAGCAGGTGTCGCAACTCAAGGTATTATCAGGCGACAAGACCGGCGTAGCCGTCAAGATCACCCGCGCCGGCGGCGTTGATTACGTCATGAGCACTACAAGCGATGACGTGGCGACGACCTTCGCCGATGGTACCGAAAAAATAACATTGACAGGCAGGTTGGGCGTGATACGGTGCGACACGGGCAAAGACGCCTCGCTGGTGTTGCTGAAGGGCAAGAAACTGTCCTTTGGCGACAAGAATCTGCCCAAATGACAGCGAGTTGTCGCTGTAACAACAGGCAGCGGGTAAAGTGCGCAGGTTTTCTGCGCACCTTACCTGCACATTCGAGCACAAGGAGGTTGCCTCCGTATAACTCGAACACACATTGACCAAAACCAGGTTGTCATCCTGGATAAGTTTCCGACAGAGGTGTCATGGCGCATTCCAGCAAGAGATATTTTCGTGCAAGATTGTGCCTGGTTTTGGCGGTAATTGCATGGTTCGGTTCAACTGTCGCAGCCGGGCGGGAACCGGTTACGCTGCGATTGTGGCACATTCCCCGCAAGAATCTGACATATCCCACATCCATAGCCGCTCGGCGGGTCTTTGATGCTTTTTGCAGGAAGCATCCCAACATCAAGGTGCGATCGCTGACCCCTCTTAAGATAGAAGGCGCGGCGGCGGAGGGTAATGAGT
>DAOVLS010000111.1 GCA_030631125.1 Planctomycetales bacterium | reverse complement strand
CGTACCGTTGACGTTGACGTCGTGACTTACGAGTGGTTCCTTGACGCTTCGCGGGACCGACCCCAATGCCGCCTCGTGAAAAATCGCGGACGCGCCGGCGACGGCTTTGTCCATCGTATCGCGATCGCGAATGTCGCCTTCGATAAATTCAATCTTATCGACGAAATCGGCGATATTCTGACGCTTTCCGGTGGCGAAATTATCGACCACGACAACGTCATGCCCCTTCGCCAGGATGTACCTGACGAGATTGGAACCGATAAACCCCGCCCCGCCTGTAACCAGATATTTTGCCATGTTTTCCTTTCGTTTTTTGTGGCACAGGTTACAAACCTGTGCAGTGTACACAGGTTACAAACCTGTGCCACCCACAGATTAAGGATCAGCAGAGTACTACCATCCCGATCCCATCATCCGCGGCGCGACGTACTTCGCGATGAATCTCGGACTGGTCGAGTCCATGTGCCCGCCGTGATTTCCGCTGGCGGACATTCCGCTGTGCCAGGGGACTTCGTGTAGCCTCGGGGGGTGTTTGTCGAATCCCCCCAGACCGGCAGAACGCGCACGTCCGCCGTCAACGTTTCCTACAAAAATGGTCGCGCCGAGGATGTTGTCCCGCCCGGAGTAAAAGTTCACGATGCCGCTCCGGCAGTGCCCCAGGGCCTTGGTCAGATTATAGTTACCCGATATACTGGCCGACAGAAGGACAAGCCCGTCGATCTGCCTTCCTTTTTCCAGTTCTTCAGCGGCAAAGACAGCAATGCCTCCTCCGCCGCTGTGCCCGATCAGCCAGACCGGTCTACCGGGATGGGAATCTTGATAGTTTTCGATGAATCGGGCGATTCTGCCCCCGGCCAGGCGGTTGCCGATGATGTCGGTCTGGTTCAGCAGCACGCCGGCCAGCGGAATGGGACGTCCCCATCGGTAAATAGGCAGCGCCGCCCCGATGCCGGCCGACAAAAGCCCCCGCCGGATGTTATAACTGTTGGCCCCTTCACCTTCGATGCCCGGAAGGATAATCACCAGTCCCTCGGCCAACCTGGCGTCGGTAACATATTCCTCGTTGGTCGGCGAACAACCAACCGCCGACAAACCCCCCAAAACCAATATCAGCGTCACAATTTTCATAATCGATTTCCCATGATACCATCGGAATTAACGCTACGGCAATGTAACAAAGCACGCCAAAAAAACCAAGCCTCTTGAAACTTGCGCGATAATATATACTACCAGTAAGCGCCGGCAAAGCCCAGGTGTGAATTTTTCCTTGTCCGAAGCGATTTTTAATCTTGAAATGTTTTTACAATAACCGAAAAATTAAAGTCGCATCCTGGGATTTGTTGGGCGAATATATTTACTGGCCCACGTTGGCAGGGTGATGCAATGTCAAAGGAAAAGCACAACGGTGTAGAATCGGACGACCTTGGGGAGTATGTACCTGTCGTGTACGCTCATTCGTTTGAGCAGGCCGACTGGTACTGCCAACTCCTGGAAGACCATGACATTCCGGCGATAACGGACGAGGACTACGAACCCCCGTCCGGTAGCAAAAGCGACCGCCACCATCGGGGTGTGCCGATCCTCGTGCCGAAATCAATGTTGACAGATGCGACCGAATGCATCTCACAACTGGATGAAGCGGAAAGTTTCTGTGAAGAGGATGATATTGACGAGGCCGAAGACGAACTCGGCCCGGACGACGGCTTCGAGACCAGCCAGACCGACGACGAAGAAAATGAATATTTTTAGAAAATACAGAACGTTGCATTTATAGAGGCGTCGTGCCGATAAAGGGTAAGACGGGAGTTTGCCTTGCTGGAGAACGATATATGACCAAAGACAAGTCGTCTGAAAAGAAACCGGACCAGACCGAAGAATCCCATGCCGAACCGGAACGTCGCGATACGCCGAGGCGACAAAACGTTGTTGAACGGCGGGTGGGTCTGGAGCGCCGGCGCGGCGCGGGACGCCGAAGAAGCGAAACACGCCGGTCAGCCGAAGAAGGCGAAATGACCGATGAGCAGTTTGCATTCCTCATGGCAATCAACCGCTACAAAAGCGTCAATAACCGTCCATTCCCCACCTGGACCGAAATCCTCGACGTGATCCATGCAATCGGGTATAGAAAGGTTGCGGAACCCGAAGATATCAAGTAGAATAAAAAGGTGGCAATAGTACAGCGCGGAGCAAACCTGTTATGCTTGGCAGCGAACAGATGAGTTTGACCATTCAGGTCGCCGTGATCGTGGCGCCGGTGGCGGTTTATTTCCTGCTTCTGGGGCTGCTCAACAGCCAGCCGAATCCCCAGATAATCAGCGCCCGAAGCGACTTTATCCTTCTGAATGCCGCGTTTGCTCCGGTCTTCTGCGTACCCGTGCTGAATTACTTCGCCGCGTCGGTCTGGGCGATACCGGCTGTTATCGGAATGCTGCTGGCCGGGGCTGTGGCGCTGGCGCCGCGACGGGCAAGCAACTGGGTAGTCTATAACATCACTCTTCCGGCAGCCCTTCGCGCCGCCGAACGGTCGCTGATGGCAATGGGCGAACCTTTCGACCGTCGAAACCGAAGCATCCTGCTGAAAGGAAAAGACCTCGTGCTGAAGTTTTCGGCCATGCCTCTGTTGCGGAATGTCTCGATATCCGTCGAAGGCGACGATGCAACTGATTTCGGCAAAAAATTTGAGGGACTTATCACCGCGCAACTGGAAGGCATCCCCACAGTCGCTACGCCCATGGCCGTTACGTTCCTGCTGATCGCCACGGCAATGCTGATTACACCGGTAGGGCTGCTGGCAGACAGGATGCCCGAAATGGTCCGCATCATCACCGACCTGATCCGGTAGCCCCCGCCGGGGCAAATTTCGCTTGATTCGCCAATCCAATATCCGTATAATCTTTCGCTGGATTCAGTGTAAAGGTGAAAAAGAGACATGAAGTCAAAGATACATCCCGAATACAAAGATATTACCGTAACCTGCGCCTGCGGGAACGCGTTCGCTACCCGCTCGACGCTCTGCAAGGACATCCGTGTCGAGATATGCTCCGCCTGCCACCCGTTCTACACCGGCAAGCAGAAGTTCGTCGATACAGCCGGGCGGGTCGAGAAGTTCCAGAAGAAATACGGCGGAGATTACTTCAAAAAATCCGATAAGAATTAGTAGGCTGGGACGCAGCGAAGCGAAGTCCCACCTTTCTCGAATTGCCGGGACTACGCTCCACTTCGTCCCGGCCTACCATTGCGTCTCTTAAATCATGCCCGAACTATCGCCTAACCTGATTGCAAAACTCGAAGCCGCCGCCGAGCGCTACGACCAGTTGGCCGGTCAGATGAACGACCAGGCCGTGGCATCCGATCGCGACCGCATCGTGGCCGTCTCCAGGGAATACGCCCGCCTGGGGCGGATCGTCGAACCATACCGCCGATACACCGCACTTCTCGAAAAGATCGAACAGACCAGGCTACTCCTCGACGACCCGCAGTCGGAGGCCGACCTGAAGGAACTGGCACAAGCCGAAATCGACGAACTGACCTGCCAAGCCGACAACCTGCTCGATGAAATCCTCCAGTTGCTGGTGATGAGCGACCAGATCGAAGCCAATTCGGTCATCCTGGAGATCCGCGCGGGTACAGGCGGAGATGAGGCCGCCCTGTTCGCCGCCGACCTGCTGGGTATGTACACACACTACTCCGAACGGAAAAGATGGAAGGTCGAGGTGCTGTCGGCCAGTCCGACGGACCTCGGCGGATTCCGCGAGGTAATCGTCAACGTCAAGGGTAGCGGCGTCTGGGAGCGGCTTTGCTACGAGGGCGGAGGGCACCGCGTCCAGCGAGTCCCGAAGACCGAGGCCCAGGGTCGGATACACACATCAGCCGCCACCGTTGCCGTCCTGCCCGAACCGGAGAATATCGAGGTCGAAATCGACTGGGAAAAGGACGTTCTCGAGCACGTCAGCCGGGCCGGAGGACCCGGCGGGCAGAGCGTCAACAAGGTGGCCTCTGCCATTAAACTGGAGCACGTCCCGACCGGAATTACCGTCTCGATGCGAGACGAGAAGAGCCAGCACAAGAACCGCGCCAAGGCCAGGCGGATACTGGCGTCGCGTGTCTATGAAAAATTCCGCGCCGAACAGGCTGCCGACCAGGCCGCCGCTCGAAAGAGCATGATAGGCTCCGGGGACCGCTCGCAGCGTATCCGCACCTATAACTTCCCGCAAAACCGCTGTACTGACCACCGCCTCAAGACCGGCGGCGGCGAAGAGGGGAACTTCAACCTCCAAACCGTCATTTCAGGCGATCTGGACGAACTGATTTCGTCCCTGGCGGCACAGGAAAAGGCCCGCCGACTGGCGGAATTGTAACGGCCGGTCCATCTTTTTTTATAATTTTCTTATATTTTTCCCAATTTCCTACTTGACAGATTACGATTATGGTGTATCATAGAGGTGTAGTCGAGCAGGCCCGGTTGAGCCAAAGGGCGAGGGATATTGAGTGAGGGTGAAGTTCTCCTTTTTGTCCTTCCCTGATTTCGGGTTTGCAGATATGTTGTGTCTGGTAGCATCTGTTTTGTGAGGTTTTTTCAAGGGGTTTGCACCGCTTTGCCGCACCGGCTCGTATGGGTCGGAATGAGTGCTCGCCGCGGCATGTACCGCAGTTGGATGGTTGAATGGGCCTGAAAACCCGCAATCGTTGCCGGAAGACACGGTTAGGGTCAAAGGCGTTAAGGGTAAATTTTGACCTCTTTATGTAAGGAGTGCGAGCATGAGAGCACAGACAGGACGGATTTTCATTGTGGTTGTTGCGATTGCGATGGTAGGTGTTTCGGCGCAGGCAGATCCGGATACGTTCAGCATTGACGGGGTTTCACCGTCGCCGAACAATCCGGCCGATCTTTTGAATGTCGGCATGTCCGTGCAGGTGCCCAATGCCCAGTTGGGCCTGGTCGTTAACGACGAACTGGACGCCCTTGCCAGCGGCAATGACGCCGTGCAGCGGAACAATGTCATCTACTTCTCGGTAGATCGCTATTCGCAGGGCGTTGCCATGGCCTGGACGCCCTGGGACGTCAACGGTCAGGCGGTGCGGAACCAGCAGGCGGGCGACGTATTTATTACGACCGACGCAGGTGGCACGGGGGCGGTCCCGCAGACTTACAACTATCTCCATACGAATCAGAACTTATTTGGCGAAATACCCCTCATCCTTCCGCATCTGAGCAATGCGGGTAATCTTCAGGACAACCTTGATGCGTTTTCGTTTGAGGAATACGACCTGAACGGCGACGGGATAACCGATCGCCCGACGTTCTTCTCCCTGGCGGCAGGATCGCCTTCGCTGGCCCCGGGGTTCAGCGCGTCCGATATTCTCATCTCGCCGTCGGGCAGCGGAACATTTAATGTCTTCGCCACAGCCGCCCAGATTGGGCTACAGATCGACGACGACCTGGACGCGCTGGCGCTGCTTGACCTCAACGCCGACGGCCTTGTCGCACCGGGAATAGACGCGGCCCTGTTCAGCCTGACGCCGAACTCGCCGACGCTGATCACACTGGGCGCTTCACCGGCCGACATCTTCTACACAACGTTCCTTAACGCAAATGTCGTCCGGTACAACGCCGCTTCGCTGGGGCTGCTGGAATGCGACAATGTTGACGCACTGGAAGTTCAGGTTCCTGAGCCGGCGGTGCTGATTCTGCTGTGCGGCGGGCTTGTGCCGATGCTGCTGAAACGCTGCAGGAAAGTGAAAGTTTAACTGATTTTTCATCGAATCGTTCCGGTCCGGCGTGGAGCGTTTGAGCCACGCTCCCGAGGCCCTGTTTTCGGGGAAACCGGTCGGAACGGTCGGATAGAGAGGACGGCAAGGGATTTGTACGCCGGTGGGTGGAGGCGGCGACTTCACCACAATTGGCGCGTTGAGTCTGATACGGAGACGGCGGCGGAAGCAGGTATAGTGTGGTCTTTTCTCATAAGGCACGACGGAGCCGGGCGGGGCTGACGGAGATCAAGCCCCGCCCCGGCCAGTGGCTGGGAGAAAACCTTCTGCCGCTGTAATTCGATAGCGCGGCGGGTAAGAGAAGCCCGCCGCGCTGATTATTTAAGAGCATATAACAAAAAGAACTTCACCGCAGGCGGATGTTCGCCGTCCCGTGGGGAGAACGCAGAGTTCGCAGAGAAAAATGTTGTTGTTCATTTTGCTATGGTCTCTAAATTCATCTCATGCGAACGATCCATCCTGCCATCCAGAGCAGCGCCGTAGCCAGGGCGAGGAACGGCCAGAGTTCCCGTCCTTGGGTTAATGGTTGCGCTTCGGGCAGCGAGATGTCGGCAATGCGTTTGAGCGGGTCAACCCCGGGTGCGGCGGATTTCAGACCCGTGAGGCTGACGGCGTGAATAGCGCCGTCGGCGTCGCGGTACAGACCGGGTTGGGGCAGAGGCCCGGTTTCGCCGGGGACAGCCGGTCTGCGCCCGAGCAATTCCACAGGCTTCCATCCCGTTTTGGGTCCTGCATGAAGCGGCGAGATAAACCCGTAAGAAACTCGCGGACGGGCCTGGGGCGCAAGATGCCTGAAGACATTGGTCAGGAAAATAACGAACGATTCGGTCATTGCGAAGTTGGTGTTTTCGACGGCGGTATCGAACGCCAGCCAGACGCGCCGCGGCCTATCCCGGACCAGAACCAGCGCGCCGCCACCGACGCTCAGCAGCATCTCTGACGGTGGCGCGCTGCCGATCGGTATCCAGCCGATAGCCCGACGAACGGCTACGCCGGAAAGGTCCACGTGGGCGAAGATGGGATGATCGGACCGGACGTAGGCGTCGCGGAGCGCGAAATTTTCCAGGGCGCCCGCCCCGAATCCCTTCGGCGGCGCCGGCGGGTCTATAACCAGGGCGGGCGGACCTGGCGGGGGTTCCTTTCCGATGGCGATGACAGCGTCGGCCTTGGATGGGTCGGAAATGAGACGAAGGGCTGGATTCTTCTGCACGAATCGGTTGATCATTGGGTCGGCGCGGCCTATTATCGCCACGTCGGCGACGGCTTGGCGGCGGCGAACAGCATAGGCCGACGCGCCCGGCCCGGAAAGACCGGAAAGACGAACGACGTAGTACTCATCCGCAGGCGGTTGGATAATCAGTGACTGTCTGCCTCCCGGCGGCAAGTCATATTTGACGGACATGCCCCGCGAATTGTCGGCCTTGCCGGTGATGCCCACCTCGCCCCGTCTTGGCTCAGTTGTGTG
>DAOVLS010000196.1 GCA_030631125.1 Planctomycetales bacterium | reverse complement strand
TTCGCCAGCGACGATAGTGTGTTCACCTTCTCAATGCACGAAGGCGACATCTACCCGATCCCGAAGGAAAAATCGGACCTCGACGTGGAATTACCGGCAGGGACCGGCGACGAGAAATACCTCCGCCTTCTGGCAAGGCATCTGCCGAAGGTGATAAAAGCCGCCAGACCTGATATAGTTTTCATCCAGGCCGGTTGCGATACGCTCGACGGCGACCCGTTGGCGAGGTTGAAAATGTCGGCTGACGGAATCGTCAAGCGGGACGCGATGGTGATTGACCGTTGCGTCAGCGAAGGCGTCCCTGTTGTAATGTGCCTTGGCGGAGGTTACAGCGAGAATGCCTGGAAGGTGCAGTACGACAGCATCCGTCGAACGATTGAGAAGTACAACCCAACCGGCGACAACCGCCCCCGACGTTCGACGGTAAAGGAAAAACTCTACACAAAATAACCCAACTGAAAAGGAGTAATCCAGATGGCCAGTAAGCAAAAATCAGCCAGGACGCAAAAGTATGATTCGGATTCGATTCGGTTCATTAATCCCGCCCAGGTCGGCGGTATCGAGACGTCCGTCCTTGACGACGGAGCCGGAAAAGGCGTGCGGGTGGCGTGGGTCAACACCGGCTCGCCGTTGCGATACAAGGTTCTAATCGACCGCGGGCTGGACATTGCCGACGCGTTTTATTCGTCCCTGTCGCTGTCGTGGTTGAGCCTGACCGGGCCGACGGCTCCGACACGGGCGCTGGACGGAGGTCTTGATTGGCTGCGCGGTTTTTTCGGCGGCTTGGTGTGTTCCTGTGGCCCGCAGCATGTAGGCGGGCCTGAGACGGTCGAAGGGATCGACTACGGTCTGCACGGGACTCATTCCAACACGCCGGCGCAGATAGAGTCAATCTGCCGGCCTGACCCGGCTGCCGGTATCGACACGATGAGCATCACCGGCCTGGTGCGCACCGCACGGGTCTTCGGGCCTAACGTCGAGTTGAGGCGGACGATCAGTTCGACCCTCGGCGAACCGGCCATACACATTCACGACGAGTTCACCAATCGCGGAAACACGCCGGCGAGACACTGCTGGTTGCTGCACTGCAATTTTGGCTGGCCTCTGCTGGATAAGGGCGCTCGCATAGTCTATCGAGGCGATCTCGTACCGCGCGACGACAAAGACAGCCTCAAATGGTTCGTGAACCCGAAACGCTACAAGGTTGCCCGTTCACCGGTCGGATCCCATTGCGGAGCCGGCGAAGTCTGCGCGTTTATCGACCCGCCAACCGACAGCGCAGGCCTCTGCCACGTCGGTATAGTCAACGAGAAACTCTCGCTGGGCGTGGAAATGGCCTATCCCCGCAGGAACTTTCCCCGTCTGGCCAATTGGCAGCATTTCGGACCCGGCGGCGAATACGTAACGGCGCTGGAACCGATCAGCGGGGGTATGGGCTGCGGCGCTCCGGTCGGTAAAATCCTGCCCGGAAAAACGAAAACCTACGATTGCACATTCACCGTCCTGACAGACCCGAAGAACCTGAAGGCGTTTGTCCGAAAATGGGGCTGATCCGTCCGTTGGGGTGAGGCCAAAAAGAATTAAACCTTTATTGAACCGGCCTGTTGCGATGATGTAAAATTAAGTGTAGAATATGCAGGTGAGTTTGAGGTTGTGATAAGTCTTCGGGCGGTCAGGCGTGAACCCCGGCGAGTCTCCCCCCGCTCGCCACGTGCCTGCCGCCCGCTTTATTTTAAGAAACTACAACAGAATTCACCGCAGAGAACGCAGAGAACGCAGAGAAAAGAAACAAAAAAGGTTTTTTATTTGTTCTCTGCGATCTCTGCGTTCTCTGCGGTAAAGTTTTTTTTGATTTCAGCGGCGGATTTGGCGGGGTCGTCGGCGGCGATGACGGATGAGCAGACAGCCACCCGGCGAACACCGGCAGCGACGAGTTCGCCGACGTTCCCAGCCGATATGCCTCCGATGGCAATGTGAGGCAGTGATATTTCAGCAAGCACCTCTTTAAGATAGGCTGCGCCGGCGACGGGTCCGGCGTCTTTTGTAGCGGTGGGGAACATCGGTCCGACGCCGATGTAATCGGCTCCGTCTGCGACGGCGGTGCGGGCCTGGGCGATATTGTGCGTGGAGACCCCGACAATTGCTGGTCCTTCACCGAGGCTTCGGCGGGCGTCGGCGACGGGCATATCGTCCTGACCGAGATGCACACCGTCAGCAGCCACAATCGAAGCGATGTCCGGGCGGTCGTTGATTATCAGCAGCACGCCGGCAGCCTGTGTGATTTCCCGCAACCGGCGGGCGTGGGCGAGTAATTTCCGGTCGGGCATTTCTTTTTCGCGGATTTGGATGCAATCGGCTCCGCCGGCGATGACAGCCTGGGCCGTCGCAATCGGGTCTAATTTGCACAGGTGCGAAGTCAGCAGCACGTAAAGGCGAACCTTCTCGAATTTTTCGCCCGCCGCCAGCCGTAGCGTAAGGCGCTGCTCCAGCGTGTATGCGTCGTATCGCATTGATTCGAATTCGCCGGCGGTTTCCGGTTTTGCGACTTTTGCGTATTCTTCCAGTGTCCGCAGTGCTTCGGTGAGGCGTTTGCAGGCTGCGACGGCGACGGCGGTTGCGTCGGACCGGTCGGTTTCGCCGGCCGAGGTTATCGCCGTGCCCACGTCGCCGGGAGTATCGCGGCTTGCCAGCAGCGCATCGGCAGGAAAACGCTCCATAATCTCCCTCAGTCGGTTTCGCATGTCCTTTACCGACGATGAAATGGCGGCATCGTCCAGAATGAAGCGCGCGAAGTCCTCAATCACCCGCATCGCTTCGCGCGCGCGGTTGAAGTTGGCGTCCAGTATGCGGTAAGTCTGTCTGTTCACGGTATTCCGGTAATCCGGTATTCCGGTCTCACGGTCTTTCCTGATTCGGTACGGGAAATGCTTCGCACATTTCCAGAACCTTTTTACCTATGCGTTCGATAAGGTTTTTGTCTTCGTAGTTGGTAAGGATTTGGTCGATCCACTGTGCGATTATTTTCATCTCCGGTTCTTTCGCTCCGCGCGTGGTGAGTGCGGGCGTTCCGAACCTTACGCCTGAAGTTTGCATCGGCGGACGCGGGTCGAACGGGATAACGTTCTTGTTCGACACCAGTCTTGCCGCTGCGAGTGCTCCTGCTGCGACGTGCCCGTTGAGGTTTTCATCCCGGCTTCGCAGGTCCACGAGCATCATGTGGTTGTCTGTGCCTCCGGTAACGAGTCTCCATCCTTTTTCCATAAGGGCATCGGCCAATGCCGTGGCGTTTGCGACGACCTGCCTGGCGTAATTGGCGAATTCTGGTCTGGACGCTTCAGCGAGCGCGACGGCCTTTGCGATTATCTGGTGCATGAAGGGTCCGCCCTGGAGTCCCGGAAATACGGCGGAGTCCACCTTTTTCGCCCATTGGTTTTTGCACAGGATAATTCCGCTTCGCGGGCCTCGCAGCGTTTTGTGCGTGGTGGTAGTTACGAAGTCGGCGTGCGGCAGGGGCGATGGATGCACTCCGCCGGCGACGAGTCCGGCTATGTGGGCGATGTCGCAGAGCAGGTACGCGCCGACCTCTGCCGCGATTTTTCCGAAGGCTTCGAAATCTATCGTTCGCGGATATGCCGACGCGCCGGCGATTATCATCTTCGGGCGGGACTTCAACGCCAAATCGCGCACAGCGTTCATGTCGAGCATCTCGGTGTCTTCGCTAAGTGTGTAGAAAACGGCATTGTAATAAATTCCCGAATAATTCAGCCCCAGCCCGTGCGAAAGGTGTCCGCCGTGCGAGAGGTCCATCCCCATAATCGTATCGCCCGGATCGAGTGCGGCCATGTACACGGCGATGTTTGCGCTGGTTCCGCAGTGAGGCTGGACGTTGGCGTGCTCTGCCCCGAAGAGCGCCTTTGCGCGGTCGATTGCGAGTTGTTCAGCCTGGTCGGACTCGTGACAGCCGCGATAGTAACGACGCTGCGGATAGCCCTCGGCGTACTTGTCGGTCATCACCGATCCGGTCGCTTCGAGCACGGCTGCCGACGCGTGGTTTTCCGACGCGATAAGTTCAAGCGTAGTGTGTTGCCTGTTACGTTCTGCCTGGAGGATACCGAAAGCCTCCGGGTCAGTTTGGGATAATGCCGTCATATTTTTCTCCAATTACGGGAACCGACCGACTCTGGCCGGGAGGGCGAATATACTTCCCCTGATCATTTTACGCAAGTGGCGCTGTACGCGGCGGTGGCGGATGATTATACTCGATGGCGACACATTATGGAGTATTCGCCGATGAACCAGACAAACGAAAAATCTTCCGGACGTAAGGGCGGCAAGTCGTTGAGCGAGCGGTGGGTCAAGAGAGGCTTTTTGCTGGTGCTTCTGTTGGCGGTTGTGATTATCGGCTACATACAGTTTCGAGGCCCGCAGTTGGGTTGGTCCGACGATATTGAGCAGGCATTGTCGTCGGCGAAGGCCGAGGGGCGATACGTCGTGGTTTTTGTCAGGTCGTTTCCCATCAGCGCCACCGGAAAGTGGATGATTAGCGGGACGTTGAGAAGGGACGCGAACAAAAGGGCGCTTGAAAAAGGTAACTTTTTGTTGGTGGAGATTCGATTGGACCGCTCTTCCGATTGGGCGAAGAAGTACGGCGTTAAGAAGACGCCGACGATGCTCCTGATAGCACCGGACGGAGAAAGGTTTCACAAGGCCGAAGGGAAGATCGGAGAACTCGATTTTCGCAATGAGTTCCTCAAGGCCTTGGCGCCAAAGGACGCGCCGTCAGCGACTTCTCCGAAGTCTTGACGGGCGATACCTGAAAATGCACCGAATCGCCTCAATCCCGTCGGCCAGACCTATCTTCTTGCCTTCGCGGGCGGTTCGCGGTGAATAACTGATGGGCTTCTGGCAGAGACGTATGCCCAGTGCGGCGACCTTGGCGGTAACCTCAGGCTCGAAACCGAAGCGGTCCTGCTCCAGATGTATCCGCTCCAGTACATCCCGCCGGAACATCTTGTAGCAGGTTTCCATGTCCGCCAGCGCCAAACCCGTGGTGCGATTGCTCAGCCAGGTCAGGAACCTGTTGGCAAGGTAGTTGCTGATCCTTGCGCCGTCCCGGCCTGTAGTGAATCTGCTGCCATAGACGACGTCGGCGTCTCCGGCAAGCAGCGGTTCCAGTAGCGTCGGAAGGTCGGATGGGTCGTATTCGAGGTCGGCATCCTGTACGACGACGAAATCGCCCGTCGCTGCGGCGAATCCGGTTCGCAAAGCAGCGCCTTTTCCGCGATTGTGCGGGTGAAATTTGATAACTACGTCAGGCCGCTCGGATTCGAATGTTCGCAATTGCTCCGTCG
>DAOVLS010000410.1 GCA_030631125.1 Planctomycetales bacterium | reverse complement strand
CCGTAACGCTAGGCCCGCCGGAAGTCGTCGGACCCGGAACGGAAGAACTCGTCGCGGCAATGAAGCCTGGAAACATTATCCTGCTGGAGAACCTCCGTTTTCATCCCGGCGAGACCATGCCCGACAAGGCCAGGAAGAATCCCGACGGCCAACTCATGTTCGATCAGAGAGAGACGCTTTACGGGTTCGTCCAGGCACTGGGACGATTGGGAGAGGTCTATATCAACGATGCCTTCGGCACATGCCATCGCAAGCACGCCAGCATGTACGGAGCAGCCAAGGTCATTAAGGCCAGGGGCGGACCGGCTGTGGCGGGCTTCCTCGTCGAAAAAGAAATCAAATATCTTCACGACGCGGTTTCCGACCCGGCCAGGCCTTTCGTGGCAATCCTCGGCGGGGCGAAGGTCTCCGATAAAATCAAACTCATCTCCTCGCTGCTGGATAAGGTGGAACGGATCGTCATCGGCGGAGCGATGGCATACACGCTGCTCAAAAGCCAGGGCATCTCTGTCGGAAAGAGCCTCGTCGAGGAAGACCAGGTCGAACCGATGAAGGCCCTGCTGGAGAAGGCCGGCGACAAGATCGTCCTGCCGGATGATAATGTTGTTACCGACGATTTCGACACCGGTAAGCCGCAGACGACCGACGGGCTTGGAATGGCCGACAACATGCAGGGTATGGACATTGGACCGGAGACGATTGAGAAATTCAGCGAGATAATCGTCGGGGCGAAGACCGTCGTCTGGAACGGCCCGATGGGCGTGTTCGAGAAACCGGACTATGCCGCCGGGACCAGGGCGATAGCCGAGGTGGTCGCCGAGGCGACCGACGCCGGGGCAGTCAGCGTTATTGGCGGGGGCGATTCGGCCGCTGCGGTTGACCAGATGGGCCTGGCCGGCAGGATGACACACGTCTCCACCGGAGGCGGGGCGTCGCTGGCGTACCTCGAAGGAAAACCCATGCCGCCGCTGGAAATACTGGACCAAAAATAAAATGGGTAATTCTCGTTCCAATCCGTGGAAGCAATTGTACGCCGGGCCGCTGATTGCACCGTCGCTGCTGGCGTGTGATTTCGCGCGTGTCGGCGAGCAGATTGAAGAGGTCGTTGCCGCCGGGGCCGAGGTGCTGCACGTTGATATTATGGACGGACATTTTGTGCCGAATTTGTCCATGGGACCTGGATTCGTTCGGAGCATCCGCGACTTTACTGATTGCCCGCTGGATGTGCACATCATGGTGTCCGCCCCGGCCTACTTTGCCGAGCGGTTCGCCGACGCCGGTGCCGATTCGGTTACTTTCCACATTGAGGCGACCGATAAACCCCACGAAATAATAGACTTGTTGCATGATCGCGGCCTTGGGGCGGGCGTGTCGTTAAAACCCGCTACACAAGCCGATGCGATTTCCGGTATAATAGATACAGTCGATCTGGTCCTGGTAATGACCGTCGAACCCGGCTACGGCGGGCAGGAGTTTATGGAAGATCAACTGCCTAATATCGAACGGATTCGGTCGATGCTGCGGACGGGACAGAGGCTTCAGGTCGATGGCGGGATAAATCCCGCCACTGCCGCTCGATGCGCCGCCGCCGGAGCCGACGTATTCGTAGCAGGCGCAAACGTCTTCGGCAGCGACAATATTGCTGGTGCGATAAAAGCCCTGCAAAATGCGGTTACGACAGAGGAAGCGAAATAGGTATAGTATGGCCGATCAGGACACATTTACTCCGTTTCAATATATGCCGGTGCCCGACGGCCCGCCGGTCCGCAAGAAGCGTGACATGCCCGACGGGCTTTGGATGCGCTGCGGCGAGTGCGAGGCGATGCTTTACCGCAAGGCGGTGGCCGAGAACCTCGAAGTCTGCCCGGAATGCGGCGCCCATTTCCGCGTCGGGGCTGCGGATCGCATACACCAGTTGACCGATCCCGATACGTTCGAGGAACTCTTTTCCGACATTGCTCCTGAGGACCCGCTCAATTTCAAATGGATGGGGCAGACCTACGCTCAAAGGATTCGCAAGGAGCAGGCCAAGACGGACTCCACCGAAGCGGTCATCACAGGTGCGGCCTATATCAAGGGCCGGCGTGTTGCGCTGGGCGTGATGAACGGGGATTTTCTGATGGGTTCAATGGCCTCGGTGGTCGGCGAGAAGATAACGCTGCTTATAGAGCACGCTACGTCCGAGCGTTTACCGCTGATTATCGTCGGCACTTCGGGCGGGGCAAGGATGCACGAAGGGGCGTTGTCGCTAATGCAGATGGGCAAGACCAGCGCCGCACTGGCGCGGTTCGACGGAGCCGGCGGGCTGTATATATCCGTCCTGGCCGATCCGACCACCGGCGGGACCACCGCCTCGTTCGCCATGCTGGGCGACGTCATCATCGCCGAGCCGAACGCGTTAATCGGCTTCGCCGGGCAGCGGGTTATCGCCAACACCATAAAGACCGAACTGCCGGCCGGCTTTCAGCGGGCCGAGTTTCTCCTGGAACACGGCTTCATAGACCGGATCGTGCCCCGCCACGAACTACGCAGCGAAATCGCCCGCCTGATCGACTACTGCAAAGCGTGATTCCATTGCGGACTTGTCCCGGCGTAGCCTCGGCGAAGCCGGATTGCCTGTCGTGAGCGCAGTCGAACGGAGGATTTTCAGATTCATGGTTAGTGTAATTTGATGTTCACTTGTCAAGAATCGCTTGCGGTTTCACCGTTGCTTTCGGAGGTTGTTTTTTTCTTCCTGCTTCGTCGTCTTCGGCGGGGTTTCTTTTTTGCTTTCGCCTGTTCGGGTTCAGGCTCTTTTCCGTTTTCCTTTTCTTCTTTT
>DAOVLS010000023.1 GCA_030631125.1 Planctomycetales bacterium | reverse complement strand
TTGTCAGTACCGCGAACCAGATAAAAACAGCAGTTCTTGCCAGCGGTCCGGCAATGGCGTTGTCAGGGGTTGCCTTGGCTGCTGGAAGCGACGGGTCCGGTGCTAATGCCACGTTGGTCCCTACAAATCTCGCTCCTCCGACAGGTATTCCTTTGCTGACACTGGACGGAGAGTTTGTTGATTTGAAGGGTATGGGGGCATCGCCCGACGACGTATTGATAACGAGAAACAGCACAGTTGTTATCACTGGACATACGCTGTATCAAACAGCCACAGACATCCGGTTGTCAAATTTCACTATCAAACGCGAGGGCACTTTGACCCAGGCGTTGTACCTTGCCGCGATTGACAATTCCGCTTCGGAGTACCGCTATATCCGCAACTATGAAAATAACGACCGTATAGGATGCGGTGACGGTTCAATAGCGGGTCTTTGGGAGTTCTGTACCGGAGGAGCGTTTAGTTGGCGGCTCAGCGCAAGCGGCACGATGTCCGCCACAATGCGATACTGTACCGCTGGGGCAAGTTCATTCGGCGGGGATAAAAGCGGCATAGACATAGGTGGCACGTTCGATCATTGCACCGGCGGGGAAGAGTCGTTCGGGGGCTGTAGTGTTATCGGCGGAAGTTGCAGCGGGACATTTTACGATTGTATCGCTGGCGACCGAAGTTTCGCAATGAACAGAACGTTCAGCGGTAAGGCATATCGCTGCCAGGGCGGTGCGGATTGTTTTGCCGGTTTTGTCAGCGGTGCATCCAGTGCGGAGTTCAGCGGTTATGCGGAAGATTGCGTAGCGACTGGAAGGTCGTTTGGTTCCGGCCACGCCGACAGCATAAACTCCGGTCGTCTCGTCAGGTGCCGTTGTACAGACATGCCTAAACCAATGTACCTGACGGGGGCAGAGATAGAGGATTGTGTCCTTGAGGTTACGGCAACCGGTGAACACTGTTTAATGCTGAATGACAGCGCTTGTAAAATCCTCAAATCTATTCTCCTGGTGCTTCAAGGCGGAACGGGCATCCCGGTTAATGCTGCTGCCGGACAAGACGTTGTTGTTGCTCATTGCCTGATGAACAACGCCACGAACGACGCCGATGGCCTCGGCGCGAACGCTCACAACTTTATCGGAACACCACACAACGTTATAGACGACCAGATGAGCATCTGACGAACGAAACGGCATGAACGCAACGGAAGACGCACTGAAAAAATGAGTACGTTTGACACCATGATGGCCTCCGCCGAAACAAAGATCGCCGACTTGTACGGCGACGAGGTGACCTATACGCCCCTCGGCGGCGATCCGGTGACGGTAACGGCCACGAAGCCGCCGGAGAGGGCTGAAGTGAAGGACGGCGAATTTCGCAGAAATACAGAAATTCAATGCGAATTCACCATCTACGCCGACATCGCCCGTCCGAGCCGTGGCGATACCATCGAGATCACCGGCGGCGAGATATGGACAGTTACTAAAGACGGCGTCCTGGAATATGTGCCGGGGCGTTTGGCTCGCGTCCTCTGCGAACAGGAATTCCAGACCCGAACCGGCGGCGACCGGTTCCGATCCGGATTGGAGAGCGATTAATAATGCCGGTAACTCCTGCAGGCGTATTCAGTGGTCCGATAGGCGCGATGGCCGACAAACTCGCGGCCTGCGAGGCCTTCCAGACGTGGGTCGGCGTTGACCCCGCCGACGTCGGCACGCCGGCCGGCGTCGCCGAGGCCGCTGAGCACGTTCACCTCTACGAATTCACCGAAAATCCACAGAGTGATTCGAAATCCGAACGCGAGGCCAAACGGCCTTACGCCGTAGTGGATTTTGGCAGACGATTCGAGTGTCGGCGAACGAGCAGCCACCACACGGGGACTCACAACTCCGGCAGTGTCTATGTCCGGTTCGAGAAATTGCCCGATCCGGCCAACGATCCGAAGGATGAATTTACCCAATTCGGAAACGACCTCGACGGCATCCGCTGTGATCTGTTCGGAAATGAGGGCAACCCGACCGATTGCGTAATGGTTCACTCGCCGTTGTGGTTACAGGAAAACCTCAAGGACGGCCTGACTTTCTTTGAGGCCGGTCTTGATTTCGGATGGATGGGATACGGATGATCTCGTACATCAAAATCACGCATACCAACGATTTCCGCCTGGCCGCCGGTCAGGTGGCGGGCCTGTTATCTCTGGCCCTGAAGGAGGCCATTGCGTTCTGGCACAAGCAATTTTTACCCATGCACTTCACCGAAGCCGCGTCGCAAAGATACAACTTCGCCGACCGGACCCGGAAATACGAAGAACGAAAGGCGAGAGTCAAAGGCCATTCCAGATCGCTGGTCTGGTCGGGAAAGGCAGAACGCCAGGTCCGCCGCGCCATAGCGTTGACTTCAACGGCTACCCGCGCCAGCGCAAAGGGCAGACTCTACGGCCCGCGACATTTGTTTATCCGCAATCCCATCGAAGTGGACAAGACCGACGAAATCACGCGGATGATAGACGCCGAAGAACGCGCGATGACCGACGAGGCCAACAACGATTTTATGAGCCGGTTCGGCGGTATGACTAATCCGACAACCAGAATTATAAAGTGAAAAAGATGGTAATTCGTAAATCGTAATTGGTAACAGAGAACAAAAACTAATTACCGATTACGAATTACCAATTACCGGAAAGGAACGAATCATGTCAAAGATGACTGCAGGACTGGTGGACATCGCCACCCCCAATCTGACACTTGGGGGCATTACAACTCACGAGATAGACCCGGACGTAGTCGAATGGCTCGGCGGTTCGGCGAGCGTGGACAATCAGCACGCCGCAACAATGAACGTCAAGCCGAGACTGGGCTTCACCACTTACGATCTGCCCGCCGCACTGGCGGTCTGTGGGATCGCCGGGTGCGTTATCGCAGACTTGGACCTCTACGAACTCCTCTACGACGACCACGGCGAGATCAAGTCGGGAGCGGTCCATCCCAAGACCTCGCTGGCCGACGGGATCATGGTCCCCCGCCAGATAAGTTTCGGCGGCGGCGACGATCCGGTAACGGTCGCATTCGAAGCCTTCGGCACCGCCAGCGACGGCGAGACCGTCCCGATCAGCCAGACGACAGCGTCCGCGCCCGCCGGCGGCGGTGTG
Source organism: Planctomycetales bacterium (assembly GCA_030631125.1). The sequence continues at coordinate 11,326 of DAOVLS010000023.1, read as the reverse complement.
GCTCAGGCCTTCACACTGGCCAAGATCACCTTCGGCGGCTCGGCCATCGACGAGATTAACAACCTGACGTTTGATTTCGGTCTGGGCGTGGATCACAGGGTGCTCGGCGGCGATCTGTGTCCCCGCATCGCGCCGATAAACGCCCGCGACCCGCTGATAAGCCTTACCAGCGAGGATCACGCCGTAGCCTCCACGTTCGGCTTCGTCGGCAGCGAAGGGGCGGTAACGCTGTACTTCCAGAAACTATCGTCCGCAGGACGGGTAGCGCCCGCAACGCTCGCGCACGTCGGCCTGACCATAACCAATGCCTACGCCAAGGCTACGGCCCGGTCCGGCACTCACCGACAGGCAACGGGCCTGCCTGTCGAAATCCGTCCGATTATCGACGGAGCGAACCCGATCCTGGCTGTGGCGACGGGCATAGCGATTCCGTAACAGATAGTAATTCGTAATTGGTAATTGGTAATTCGTGAAATTCGTTTTGATTCGTGTAATTCGTGGAATAAAGGACAAAAGAACATGAAAGCGGAAAAAAGACTGCTCACCCAACTAAACGGAATTTGCGAATCCGTAGCGACGCTGGCTTCGGCGACGAATCACGCCAAAGAACTGTCGGCCAAGGCTGATGTAAAGGGCCTGGATGATGAGGAGCGAAGGCACACCGCCAAGCGACTCGAAATAGTCGTCGAATCTCTGAGGCCGATCACAGAAGACCTGAGCAAATTACAAACGCTCATAGCGAAGGGGCTTCCGAAAGAGACGCCAGCCAAACAAACCCCCAGCACTGATGGGGGATAATTGGCTCTCGACGAACGATGAATCCCCCCGCAATGCGGGGGGCTTGTAAGGGAATAACAATGCAGTTTCTCTATTTTTTCCCGGACGAAATGGTCGTTACACCGGCCTCGCTGGCCGAGGCCGGCCTGCTGTCGATTATCTCCACGCCCCGATCCGGCGAGATCACAGGTAGTTTTCAGTCCGGTCAGGTTACAAAAGGCCCCGGCGGGCGGCGAGGCGTCCTCGTCACCTCCACAGAAGGCCCTGAGGTCGATCTGCGATACGAAGCGGACAAACAGACATGGTACCCGCCTCAAGGCCCTGACGACGACTACGGCCATCCGTGTGGGTACTGGATCGGCTTCTGGACGGACGATCCGCCCACACCCGACAACCTGGCCCGACCCGAGCAGATAGAGGGCGTCGAAGTAACAATGGCCGACAAGCGTCAATGGCTGGTGCCGATTGCCCGCCGGTTCGGCGGAGGTTTGGAAAAGTACAAATGCGAACTGCCGAACCACTACAAACGAGACGACGAAACCGGACGGATCGTCTTCCCCGTGCTGGCGAGATACGCCGAACTGTGGGATTTGTCCGGACGTCTGGCCGAGTCGTTTATTGAGCCGTTCCTCGGAACCGACCCGCCCACCGAGGCGGTCGGGAAGAAATTCACTATCGGCGAGGGCTGGGAGACTGTCGCGGTCGCGCTGGACGTGAATTACCGCGTGGGATTCTGGGAGATTTTCAGCCTCGGCCTTCTCGATGACCTCTGCCTCAGGGATGTATGCTTCGCTGTAATCGACTTTGCGTCACTCCGCAGCCTCGGTGAATCGTTGCTGTCAAAAAAAAACGAAACAGAAGATTCATTAGATGGGACATCTGGCGACGCGGACTCGACCGCGACTACCGACCCAGCCGGGCCGACGAATACGCCATCGGACTGATGACGGATCACGAAGCCGACGTCGATGCGTGGCAGGTCGACGTGGCAGCCCTGCTGGCAGCGATACTGAAAAAACCGACGATTGTCCTGCAGAGGTAAGCGATGGGCACAGCAAACAGAATGGATGTACGGGTTGTCGGGGATACCAAGAGTCTCGTCGCTGAAATGCGCGCGGTCGAGAAGGAGAACGCCCGCCTCGAAGCCCGCCTCACCAGACTCGCCAAAACCGGAAGCAAATCCGGCAAAGCCATTTCCAAAAGTTACGCAGGCGCAAGAAAAAGAGCGGCCCAACTGGACCGCGAAATCAAACATCTCACGTTTTCAATCAATAAAAAGGGTCAGGCCACAGCAAAAGAGACCATGCGATTGGGACGCCTGAACAAGGCGCTCAGCCTGACACAACAGAAATTGAGGGGTGTGGACCGTGCCGGACGAGGAGCCAGTAGATCGCTTGCCACGGGAACGGGCAACGCCCTGAAATTCGTCGGCGCACTCGTGGGAATAGGCTCGGCCGTCGGCGTAATAATGCTTATCGCTTCCCGACTCAAACAGGAGTATCAACACCTTGTCGATCAACAACGCCGTGCAAAAATAGAGCAGATGACTACCGGTGAAGCACGAGCCATAGCCCTGTGGAATAAGCCAGCCGACATGCCAGTCGGACGGCTGGATAAACTGGTGGAGGAAACATCGAAACGCAAGGGTTACGAGATCGACCCCAAGCGGCTCTGGCGACTGGCCGCAAGCCTGCTGTCCGGCAAGGGAAAACTCAAGAACAAACAATTCGAGGCTGCGTTCAAGGAGGCGTCGCGTTTCGGTGCGATTGCAGGCGAGGGCTTTGAGACAGACGTCCTGGGCGGAGTTACCGCCGACATTATGAAGGTAACGGGCCAGCAGGATGCCAAGCGCGCCGTGGGGTGGTTTCGCCAGATAGGGCTGGCCTCTCGTGTCGTGGCAATGGAAAAACAGGCCAAGAGTATCACGCCAGTCATATCTTCGGCTAAACCCCTGGGATTTACTGAGGAGCAAAGCGCCGAGTTGTTTGCCTACATATCCCACCGGAGCGGCGACGTAGAGGGCCGCCTCGCATCGACAGGGGCCATCAACCTGATGAAGTGGGTCAAATCCCTCCAAACGAAGGGGACACTAAAACAGGGTGGCATTGAAGGTCTCAGGGAATTACAGACAAAGTTTGCCGCCGCCAGCGATACCGAAAAACGCCTGCTCCTGCAGACCTCGGAAGCCGAAGGATTTGCCGAATATGTCTCAATGTCGAAAAAACAGCGACAAAAACTCATGGGTAAGATACCCGGTCGGGCAAAAACACTCGGCGCTATGCTGGGCCTGTTGACACGCGCCCCAGGGGCAATGGCGGAATATGCCCGGGCGCGAGAACAGATCACCGCCCCCACGAGCGACGAGGCAGCAAAGGCCGCCGAACAGTATTTCAAGGATGTGAAGGCCGGCGAATATGAAGAGCCGCGCGCCATCGAGAGGAAGGGCAAATCCGTCTCTACCTGGCTGAAGTTGAAAAACGTAAAAGGGGCGCGTGCCGGTGCCCTGCGAGAGTTGGTCGATAAGGTTCTCGCCGATGTACCGGGCGTTTCCAAAACGGAATTGCAGTTGGGAAAATTGTTGCAGGAATTCAAATCCGGCGTCGGTACGAAAGGTATGTACGATGCGACACTCAAGCGGATCGAGAGCGTGCGATCCCGTCGCGGATACGGATACAAGTATAGGACGGCTGGTGGTCGTTTCGTAGAAGAATTACCCGAAGGGACCGTCGAGGGAAAAGAATTTTTCACGGGAAGTAAGACATATCGAGTGCAAAAAGGAAACATTTCCGTCCCGTACTACGAGAACCGTGATTACAACCTTCAACAGGCGGAGGCATTCGCGGATTTGATTCAGGCCATAAAAGACCTGAAAGATGAATTCCAGGCGAATCGTAACGCCGATGATCCTCAGCCTGTAAAAATCGTCAACACACCCGTTATCAACCCCAACGCGCAGATCGAGAGTGATTAGATGGCCAGCATCTCCGACATAACGTTTGACACGATGGAAGGCCGACCCGCCGAGGCCGGATCAACGCCCGAAGTCAAAGAACGCGTCGGAGAAGACGGCTCCGAGGCCCGCAATCTCGGTCAGCGTGAAGTTGACAGCGAACTGACAACGACTTCCACGGCACTGGACGCCACAGCCGCCCAAACCGCCATAGAGGCCCAGAAGGACCTCCAGGGCGAAATACTGGAGGTCATAGACGCCCACGGAATCACACACGCCTCGGTGCTGATCCTGAACGTCGCGGCGGAGATGCAGGCCGTCCTGAACCCCACAAGCAATCCGACCCATACGCGGATGATCACAACGCGATGGACAGTGCGGAAACGATTTGAGGCATAAAACGATTGCCAAATGCCAATTGGCAATCGGCAATTGAAAATTGAAAATTGGTATGGGAATTATAGCGAAATCATGTGTTTTAGTCCGCTGGCCGACACAGCAGAGCGTTCCGCTGAACGGTGGTTTTAATATTTACCTCGACGAGAGTTTCACCTCGCCGATTAATCCGTCGCTGATCCCCGCCTGGCCGGATGAAGTCGCCAGCGGCAAGATCGGCGATGGGCTTGGACCGGACGGATCAGGGGCGGACGGATTCGGCTCCGGCGGTGCAGGCGACGGTCAGGGCGGCGACGGACTTGGAATGGACGGATTCGGAGCCGCGATGCTGGAGTACGTTACCGTCCTGCTGGCCGACGGACTCCACAAATTCGATGTGGTTGGAGTTGACGCCGCCGGTAATCCGGTCTCGCCCACCAGCGGAACGCAGGCCGAAATAACGCTCGCCGGAAGCCCGGAACCACCGGGCCGTCCGATGGCGGATAGTTACGTACAAGGAACGGACACGCTGACGCTCTCGTGGGCGCTGTCCGGTGATGATGGATAAAACAAACCCCCAGCACTGCTGGGGGATATTTTGGGATGAAAGAATCCCCCAGCAATGCTGGGGGTTTATGGAGAAAACGACATGGCTGAACTATACCCCGAATCTTCTGAACTGACCGCAAAATCAGGATCTACCGGCGACACCGGCATCCCGCACATGCTGACCGGACAAGCCCCGTTTTACGAAAATAAACTCAAGCGGAGCGACTGGCTGGACCGCGTCCTTTACGCCACGGCCAACGCCCTGCGCGTGTGCAAGGACGGCGATCTGACGTTCAAGGTCTATGCCGGCAGATATTTTAATGGCGACACCGCCGTCAACTACGCCGGGGCTGCCGCGCAGGCCCTGACCAATAATGCCACGAACTACATCTACCTGACAGCCGCCGGTGTGCTGGCAGTCAATACTACCGGATTCCCCACGCCGTCGGCGACGCCGCACATCCCACTTGCTACGATTGTAACGTCCGGCGGTGAATACAGTATTGACGACGGCCACATTGTCGACTACCGGGGTCGTCCGATCTTCGCTGTCTGCGGTGTGAGCAACACTATCGGCATACCCCTGACTTCCCTGGTCAAGCACGACGCAATGAAGGATCCACTTCCCGACACCGGCGATGGTACGTACCTCGGCCTCGCCGACGCCGCCGGCAGTGTGGTAGTCGGCTCGACCACGAACAATACGCAGGTCAACGAAAAATGCGGCCGCCTCCTGGTTCTCCCCCGTGAGTACATCGCACAGGCCGACATCACCATCCGGCTGAACGCGAAGGTGGACGTTGCCCGCAACGCCGAGTCGCTGCTGGATGTGGTTGTCAAGCGGGTAACCAACGCCGGACTGGACGCGACCGATCTGTGCCTGACGGCCGCGAAAGACCTGAAGGCGGTAACGGCGTTCGCCGATCAGGATTTCACGATTGACGGCGATGCGTCCGGCGACGAACTCGCGCCGGGCGACATACTTTACGTCGAGGTGGCCTTCGAAACCGACGATACCGGCGGATCGTCGAACGGACACGGCGAAATCGGCAAGGTCCACGCGATTGTGCCGGGCCGGTAATATCGGAACGACTTCATGGGTGAATACAGGTTTTATCGCGGCGTCGGTTCCGCCGACGCAATCGACTGGACGACAGTGGTTGGGACCGCCCCGGCGGGCACGGGGACAAAGGACCTCGTCGGCCTGGGCCACACCCCCGATGTCGAGTATTTTTACGGCATCCGGGCCGTCAGCGATTCCGCCGTCGAGGAAGAGAACACCGACCGGATCGTCCGCGTGATGGTCGATTCGCTCGGCAACCTGATCGGCCCGCCGCCCAACGCCGTGCATTCGGCCAGGGCCTACGCGGTCGCCGGCGGCAAAATTGAGATAGAGATCACTTACGTCTCGCGAGGTCAACACGGCGTCGCCTCGGCCGTCCAGATTGCCGAGATTACCGGCGGCGTACCCGACTGGGTCAGTCCTCTGGCCGAGGTGTCGGTCGGGTCGAAGACCTCACACAAAACCGCGAAACCTGCGAAGGTGTTTGAACACGATACGACAATCCGCCTGGCCGTTCGTGCGATCACCGCCGCCGGTGCGAGCGGACCTGTAAAACGCCTTTCGCCGGTAGTAGCCGATTCCGAGGCCCCAGCCGCCGTCGATTACGTGGAAGTTGAACAAATATAAACAAACCCCCAGCACCGCGTAGCGATACTACGTACTGCTGGGGGATAATGGAAGATGAACCCCCCGCAATGCGGGGGGCTTATCGCTTGAAAAAATGACTGATTCGATTGACGAAGTATGGGAACCGATTGTCCAGGTCCGTCAGAGATGGGATCAGGAATGGATCACCCAACCCTGGCTACGCCCCATGCAGACGACGCTGGGGGTGATGCCGACGATCAGTTCTACGACATTCCTCTGGCGGTACGGAAGCATCGCCCGGCCCGGCGAGGGCGACTTTTTCGACGTCTACCCGAACCTGACGGGCCTCGACGACTACTACGTGCGTATCGTGGAGCCAGCGACGGACCCAACCGCCGACGAGATCGGTACGGTCCTGTGGGTAGGCCGATTCAGCAACGACTCTTTCGTACCAGGCGGTAACGACCCCGCTGGCACGGGTACAGGCGATCAAATTTTTACAGCCTTCGGCCTGGAGAGGATGCTGAAACAATCGGACGTGAATGGTTCGTATATCCTCGAAGACTCTGACGTGGAAAAAATCGATACACGCCTGCCGTTCAATCTAAGACACCGAACCGGAGCGTCTATGGCGGGCAATCGCTCGACGGCCAAGCACGGCGGATGCTACGTCTTCGCCGACGAAGGTGAGTTGTGGACCGCCCGCGACGTGGCCGAATACCTGTTGGTAAAATTCGGCCCGGACAGCCCGGCCTTCAGCCTGACCGACGGCGATGAAACGAATAATCTCGATCTGTACGTGGATACGTGGCCAGCCCCGAAGAACGTCGCCGCCGGTCTGAATATGCTGATCCGCCGGCAGCGAGGCTGTGCATGGCGGGTGGTTGTCTATGGCGAGGAGCCGAAAGTTGCACCCCGAAGCGTTTTTGAGAAGGACGTCACAGCCGGAGGCGTTGTGATCAAGCCGAACAGCGTCCAGGCGGACCTGGATTTTGATGCGAAGGATCAACAACTCGACAAGGTGACGATTCGCAAGAGCCAAGACCACCAATACGACGAGATACACATCCTCGGTAATCATGCGTGGATTTGCGGAGCGGTGGGTTTGTCAGCCGCATGGTCGAGCGGCGAGGAGACGGCGTATAAGGCCGCCGACGACAAGGCTCGCCGACAGGATCGGTTCGCTCATGTCTATACCGCTTTCCGCGTGTCGATTTCCGACCACAACAAACCATTCATCGACGCCACCGGCAACCCGCTCGGAATTCCAGAGATATCAGGTGGGGACGTGTTATTCGGTACCAATGCGCCCCTGTTCACTTTGGGCCGGTCACTGACGCGTCAGACGCCTTTGCGAGTCGGTTACGCCTACGACAGTGGTTACGAGGTACAAAGGGACGCTTCGGCCCCTGAGGGCTTCCTGCCGCCTGCTGTCTTTATCAAGTCCACAGAGTTAGGGACGGACGTTTATTTTCAGGTCGATAACCTGCCAAAAGTGATGCGAGTGCCTAATACCCGCGTTCGCGTCCTTGACGGTGAAATGGGCCTGCAGTTACGGCCGTCGTACAATCACATGTTCGCCAAAAATCACTGGGGCGCTTCGACGTCCGCCGACCCTCCGTTATTCGATTGGGAAAATCTCTACGCGACGGCGGCTCTGCGGGCCGACGTAAGGCTGAAAGTCGGGGTGTACTTCCCCAGCGCTTATGAGTCGCCCAATCTGCGTCGGCTGATTATCGAGGTCCCGGACGCTGAGTGCTGGATCATTCGCAAAGGTGCGATTGTCGGTATCGACGGCTCGAGCCTCCAACGTGTGCCGAAGGACATTGTGTTGCGTAACGACCGCTACCGTCTCCTTGGCATCGCGGCGATGGCCAAGGCGTGGTATGGTCGTCCGCGCCGGGCGATCAGTGTAACGTATAAACAGATTGCCGATTCAACGGTGGCCGGAAGTTCACTGCGCCCCGGCGATATGGTCCGCAAGGCGATTGTTCACGGCCAGACGCTTTCGGTCGGTGCTATCGTCAGCCGCCTGACGTGGAACTGGACCGACAAGACAACCACTATTGAGACGGATTTTGCCGAATTGGATTTTATCGGTCTGGCGGGCCGATCCCGCTCCGACGGCGGCAATCGGATGAATATCAACTCCCCGGTCTCGCCACACCGTGAACCGAACCTGCCTGTACGGGATGGCGACGGGGGCGGCGGCGGTGATAAATTCGCAGTGCTGGTGACAATGGACGGAGGCGATGTCGGGAGCGAAACGGCTGAATGCACCTACACCTACACAGTCAAGGCACTCGACGATTCGACCATACTCCGTAAGAACAACGCCGGCGACAACGCCACGGGAATGACACCGGAGGTCCCCCGACTCCATTACGTCGGCTACTGGTACGCCGGAGAGACTAGGACGGCTCCGGCGGTCGCTACGAGCCGTTACGGGCTGGCCTGTTACGACGCCGACGGCGATCTGCACCTGCTGATCTGCTACGGTGAGATCGGGAAGGATAATCCCTGCTGATGGCTTCCGGGCGAATCAAAACCTACCAAGGTAAGATACTCCGCGTCGGCGGCAAAATCGCCACCGGCGACGACTGTTGTTGTGGTATGTGTAGTACCTGTGCCGCCGCCAATCTCACAGCGACTATTACTGTCGCGGGAAGTTGTGATGCGATTTGTGCTATCGGTGGAACGTACAGTTGGGCTGCTTTTGCAGACATGGGTAGTTATTGTCGGTGGTCCGCAAATTGTACTGTGGGTTCGTCTGTGTTCACTTTGACACTCTTACATTATAAACCAACTTCATCATTTCCCAACAAGACGTATGCTTATTTAGGACGTTGTTACAGTGGTGGAAGTTTGTTCTATGGCGGCGCCTCTGGAGGATCGCCAAAAGATGTTACGACGCAAGTTAGTTGTGTAAGTGGGCAACTCGTTGGGACTTTTACTTTAGAAGGAAGGGACACGTACCCTGGGTGCAACCTTCCAGCCGCTTGTGAAGGATGCGTTGCAACAGTGGTTTTGACATGACTATATTTATTGATACAGATCATTGTACCAGTAACGCGCATTGCCGAACCTGCCGCGACCTCGAAGGCGGGCGGGCGTGGCGTAAATCGCTGACGACGGTCTTTGAGTTGCCGGAAGGCATAGTCGATTTTGAATGTCCGCACAGCCACCCTTGGGAATTTGTAAATCGACAATCGGCAATTGACAATCGGCAATCTACCCCCTGCCCTCATCTCCGCCACGCCGGTTGTTGTTCGCCGGACCTCTGCAGTCTGACCGGTGCCGAAACCGACCCATCCGCCTGCGCCCGCTGCACCATCCGGCCCCGGTAGCCCCTGAAAAATTACTGAAAAAAACCTGAGTCCCAAGTCCCTGTTTTAGCCAATCAGCCGGGCGACCTTGTCGGCCTTGGCGAGTTTCAGGTGGGCGTAGAGTTTCGTTACCTTGACGTTCTGATGCCCCATCGCGGCGGCTACCTTGTCGAGATGCCCATCGAAAACATCCTCGGCCTGGGTCCCGAAACTGTGCCGGAGTTGATGGGGATGCCAATGCGGGACGCCGACGGCCACGCAGGCCCGCGCAATTGCCTGACGATAGGTGTCCGGCGTGAAACTTTCACGGATCACCCTGCGGACCTTCCGCCGGCGATTCGATTTGCCGGGCCGGTTGCCGCAACTCATCGGCGTTTTTCTCGCTGCGTGGCGACGTGCCCTGTGCCAGTCGTAGGCTTCGGCTGGCCGGAAGATGTATTCATCGTCGCCTGTGGCCGCGATCAGCAGCCGGAGAATCCTCTGCGCCCGTAGGCCGATGCTGACGATCCGCTCGTAGCCGTGATGTTCCGATTTCGACGGCGCTTCGTAGTGCCACACGTCGCCGGTCCCGCCTGGTCGGGTCTTCGACCGGTCAATCAGGCCGGGCTTCATCGCTACCAGTTCGCTCGATCTCATTCCGGTAAATTTCTGGACATAGACCATCGCCCGGACAATCGGCGCCAGTGCGGGCATGATCCGGCGAACGTGTTCTGCCGGGACTGGCTGGACGGGTTCGCCCTCGTGGACGCCGGGGCAGCCTTTTCGCAGTCCCGCGACGGCTTTGAGTTTTCCGAGCCGTTCATCGGTTACAAGTTCCTCGGCGACGCCCCAGCGGAAAATCGTGCGAATCCGGCTGACCATGCGATTGATCGATTGACGATACCACCCCAGCCCGATCATCACCTCCCGGCAGGCTTTCAACTGGCGCGGGCCGAAGTCCTCGATCAGAACATCGTCGTAGAATTCCAGGAGGATCCGCCCGACGGCCCGGTAGTTAGACAGTTCGCTGGTGGACTGGCCGGCCTTGACGTAATGGGTTTTTGCGTGCGCCCAGAAAGCGGCGAACAGGTCGGCGATGGTCGCTCCGGCGGGGTTACGTGGCGGCTGTTCGCCGTTGGCGGCCCACTCCTTTATGAGCCGGGCGTATTTCAGTTTGCTTCTGGTCGAGTTGTGTTTGCCGAGATAGATAACTTTTCCGGCGAAATTGACGTAGGCCAGGTCTTTTGATTTGTGGCGGAGGTACGGTGGCAATCTTTTTCCGGGCACGGCGATCTCCTGTTCTGTGCAGGTACAGACTTGCACAGATTCTCAAGGCCGCCGTGCCGGACATCGGCACGTGAGTTATCGCTAACCCTCGGCATTAGTTACAAAAATGGAGGCGCGGGGATTCGAACCCCGGACCTTCTGCATGCCATGCAGACGCGCTCCCAGCTGCGCCACGCCCCCGACATTCACGTCGGATACATCACAACTACACAATTGATACCAAACCAAACTACGTCAAGTCAATGGTTTTTAGAAATACGAATGTCGAAATACGAAACAAATTCAAAACTCGAAATTCAAATGTTCCAAACAAAAAAACGCCGGAAAGATGTATGTTTGCGATTTTTGTCATTCGTATTTCGATATTGTTTCGTATTTCGAATTTCGATATTCGGATTTTCTATCCTAATCCACCGGATCGTATCCGCCCTT
>DAOVLS010000076.1 GCA_030631125.1 Planctomycetales bacterium | reverse complement strand
GCGACATGAACGGCTCGGAATGCACGGTGAAATGCACACCATCGTCACTGTCGGCACGGTATATGGAGTATCGCCCTTCAAGCGTCTCAACCGTGATCAGCAGCAGATACTGCTCGCCGAACCGGACCAGGCCGGCGTTCCAGATGTCACTACTGCGGAACGGAAGGTCCTCCAGCCCAATCAGGGGATTAGACGGACACCTTCTGATGACATCGTGGCCAATGCTGCGGTCCATTAGTTTTTCCTTAACTGCAGGCACAGAATTTACTCCTTGCCAGGGCCGCGGTAAAGTGGGTTATTCGGACAGACTCAAAGGCAGGCATCGGAAAAACAGCGAAATCATGATTCTGATGCGATACATCATCACACATCATAGCCGGCACCCTCTGTATATCAGCACCGCACCATTTACCAACCCTCCACAACATCGGACGATCCGGCGGCGCGCATTACTAACTCTATCCCGATAATATTTCAGAATAATCGTTCGTCCGTGGCAGTCTTCGTTCGCCTAAAGCGGCGAACGAAGACTGGGCGCGACAGGACTCGAACCTGTGACTTCTTCCTTGTAAGGGAAGCGCTCTAGCCAACTGAGCTACGCGCCCGAGCCTGTTAGTATATCAGCCGATCTGTCGCCTGCCAAGAGCGGCGTGTGTTGACATGCCGACAAATCGGGCTAACATAACGGTTATGAAATACACAAAAATCGCACAGGGACAATTGGAAATTTCTTCGGTATGCCTGGGATGCTGGGCGCTGGCGGGCGATGCGACCTGGGGTTCGCAGGAAAAAGCCGACTCGATAGCCGCGATCCGCGCCGCCATTGACGCCGGGATAAATTTCTTCGATACAGCCGAGTTGTACGGCAAAGGATACAGCGAGCAGATTCTCGGCGAGGCGCTCGGCGCAGACCGCGACAAGGTCGTCATTGGCAGCAAATTTATCAGGGGCGCCGATACCGAGCGGATAACCGCCGCGTGCGAAGAGAGTCTTATAAACCTCCGCACCGATTACATCGACCTGTATCACATCCATTGGCCCAACCGGAACGTCCCGTTCGCCGAAACCGTTCGCGCGCTGGAGGACCTCAAGTCCGCCGGTAAGGTTCGCCACCTGGCTGTGTGCAACTTCGGAGCGGCAGACCTTTCGGATATGCTCGACCTGATGGTCCCGTCGGTCAACCAGTTGCCATATAACCTCCTGTGGCGCGCGATAGAATTCGAGATACTCCCGGCGTCCCTGGCTGCCGAGGTTCCGGTAACATGCTACAGCCCGATGATGCAGGGACTTCTGACGGGCAAGTTCCGCAGCGCCGACGACGTTCCCGCCGGGCGTGCGCGGACCCGCCTTTACAGCAGCGACAGGTCCGCAGCCTCCCACGGCGAAGCCGGCGCTGAAGAAGAAACCTTCAAAGCCATCGCCGAAATCGCCGATCTCGCAGAGCAGTCCGGTCTGGACACCGCGGCAATGACGCTGGCGTGGCTGATCGGGCGCGACGGTGTAGCCAGCGTTATCGCGGGCGCTCGCTCGCCCGAACAGGTCCGCCACAACGCCGCCGCCGGCGACCTGACGCTTTCAGCCGACGTGACGGCCAAGCTTGACGAGATAACCGAACCGCTCAAGCAGAAAATGGGCCCCAACGCCGACATGTGGAACACCCCCTCGCGAATGCGATAGCAAAACAAGGTAAATCGTAAAAAACCGACGAAAAGAAGCAGTGGTTCTGTTTCCACCAACCGCTTATTGCGTCAGGACGTAGAAACTTTTTGTCGCGAAATCGGTCAGTGTGAGTAATTTCCAGTTGACACGTGCGGGGGTCGTCCTGTAGATTATCGCCCGATAAGTATTGCATTGAGTGTCGGCCCCCGCGGGCGTCTCTTCGGCATCAGGTCGAATGAGAAATGGACGAGCAGTTAGCGGCCGCTTGTTCAGGCCTCGGGCCGGGCAACCGCCGCTGTCTTTTCGCGTCGTCGTACGGTTCGACACGGATCACCGCAGGCCGACGACGGCTAAACGGACTACTGACCGCTGATTGCTGACTGCTGAAAAGCTAATTACTAAAAAACCCGGTGGTGTAATTGGTAACACACGAGTTTTTGGTACTCGCATTCCAGGTTCGAGTCCTGGCCGGGTTGAAAAAATAGAGTCCAGGGACAGAAACCGAGTCATGGATAATTTAGATGATAATTTAAAGGTGTTTTCGGGTCGGGCGCATCCGGTGCTGTCCCGCCAGATAGCCGATCACCTCGGTCTGTCACTGGGGCATGTAACGTCTGAACCGTTCCCGGACGGCGAACTGATCGTCAAACTGGACGAGGACGTCCGCGGGCGCGACATTTTCTTCATCCAGCCGACGTGTCCGCCGACCAACGACAGCCTGATGGAGTTGTTAATCTTTATCGACTGCGCCCGCCGAGCATCGGTAGAGCGCATAACAACGGTAATTCCGTATTTCGGTTACGCCCGCCAGGACCGCAAAGACGAAGGCAGAGTCCCGATTACCGCCAAGTTGGTGGCCAATTTGATTTCCACCGCCGGGGCCGACCGCGTCCTTACGATAGACCTTCACGCCGGGCAGATTCAGGGCTTCTTCGACATCCCCGTCGATAATCTCTACGCCGAACCTGTTTTTAACAATTATTTCCGGCGCTGCAAACTGGACAATCTCGTGCTGGTCAGTCCCGACGCCGGCAACGCCAAGCATGCCCGCGTGTACGCCGAACGTCTCGGCGGAGATTTCGCCGTCATCGACAAGCGCCGCACCAGCGGAATGGACGTCGCCATCGGGCGAGTCATCGGGGACGTTGCCGGCAAGACCGTCCTGATGATGGACGACATGATCTCGACGGCAGGGACCGTCAGCGCCGCAGCCAAACTCTGCAAGGACGAGGGCGCCGAGCGGATAATTGTCGGCGCGACCCACGCGATTCTCTGCGGCCCGGCGGTCGAGCGGCTCACCGCAGCGCCAATAGACGAGATTGTCGTTACCGACACGATCCCCATCCCGTCCGAGACCGTCGATGCGCTGAAACTGAAGGTCCTCTCGGTGGCAGAACTCATCGGCAAGGCGATCCATTGCATCCATAACGACGAATCCGTCAGCAGTTTGTTTTCCAGTGAATCCGTAAGCAGTTTGTTTTCCAAATAACAAGGGAATGAATCCATGGCAGTTTTGAAGATCAGCAAACGTGAAAAACTCGGTACGAGAGAATCCCGCCGGCTTCGACGGGAAAACCTGGTCCCGGCAATAGTCTATGGTCACGGGCAGGAGAATCAGACCGTCAGCCTCTCGGCGCGCGACATCAACCTGGCCGTCCGTCACGGCGAACAACTCCTGAAATGCGAACTGGACGGGACGGAGCAGAATTTCCTCATCAAGGACGTGCAGCACGATTACATGGGTCAGGAAATAATCCACGTCGACCTGACGCGGGTGAATCTTGATGAACAGGTGGATGTGACCGTTCCAATCGTGCTTCGCGGAACGCCGGTGGGCGTCGAATCCGAAGACGGCGTGCTCCGCCAGCAACTGAGCGAACTGAACATCCAGTGCGTGGTAACGAGTATTCCCGAAGAACTGCGCGTCTCGGTAGCAGAAATGCACACCGGCGACGTGCTTCGCGTGGCGGAGATGGAACTGCCCGAAGGCATCACGACGCCCGATGACCCCGAATTGGTGGTTGCTTCGGTTTCTGTCATGGCCGAGGAAATCGAAGCCCCGACCGAGGAAGAAGCCGCTGTCGAACCTGAAGTCATCGGCGAAAAGGCTGAAGAAGAATCCGCCGAAGACGGACAGGCAGAATCGGATAAGTCGTAACTTCCGCCGGAGCCGGAACTTGGTAGAACGCAACGCGGATGTAAAATTCGTAGTGGGCCTGGGTAATCCGGGGCGAGAGTATCGGGATACCCGGCACAATATTGGCTTTATGGTATTGAAGGAGTTGCGACGGCGATGGGAACCGGGGCGTGGTAAGCGAAAGTTCCACGCCATGATCTGGACTGCGAACGTCAGCGGGCAAAGAGTCATGCTGGCGGCGCCGCAGACTTATATGAACCGTTCAGGACTGGCCGTGGCGGAAATGACGACGTTCTACAAGTCCGATGCGTCGGTTGTGCTGGTCGTGCTGGACGATGTCGCCCTTCCGACGGGTCGGCTGCGAGCCAGGGCGTCTGGTTCTGCCGGAGGGCACAAGGGTCTGGGCGACATACTGAAAACGCTGGGCGCGAACCGACTGGCAAGGCTGCGAATCGGTGTCGGCGCGCCGCCGGAAAAAATGGATTCAGCCGATTACGTACTGAGCAGGTTCAGACCTGACGAAAAACCGGTTATCGCCGAGGCTGTCGAATTGGCTGCGAACGCCGTAGAGGACTGGATAAATAAAGATATTACCTACGTGATGAATCACTATAACCACGAGGCCGAAAGTACGGACAAGCCTCCTGAAACGGGAAAGAGCATATGAAGACATACGAAGCAATGTTCCTGCTGGATGCGGATAATTCTGATTTTGAGTCGGCCTGTGCGCCTGTGCGCGAGGTGCTGGAACGGGGCGACGCCGAAGTCCTGTCCATAAAACCGTGGGACGAGCGCCGACTGGCCTACAAAATCAAAGGGCGAAAACGAGGGTTGTACGTGCTGACGTATTTCAAGGCCGATCCTTCCAAAATCGACGAGATGCAGCACGACATCCAACTGAGCGACCACCTCCTGCGGGCGATGATCCTTGCAGCCGACCACGTCAGCGACGAGCAGATCGGCGCCGATACGCCGGCTACACTCGCCGAGGCCCGCCGGGTCGAAGCAGAGGCGGAACGCGCCGCAAAAAAAGAAGCCGAAGCCGCCGAACAAGCGGCGAAGGAAACCGCACCCGACGAATCCGCACCAACCCCGGAAACCACCGAAACTCCGGAGACTCCGGAAACTCCGGAGACTCCGGAAACCCCGGATGCCGACGAGCCGAAAGAACCGTCCGAAGAACAATCGAGCGAAAAACCTGACGCCACGGACCAGGACAAACAAACGTAAAAAAGGACCAATCACATGGCTAACTACAACAAGGTCATCCTCGTTGGCAACCTTACACGCGACCCGCAGCTGTCTTATCTTCCCAGCCAGACGCCTGTATGCGAATTCGGACTGGCGATAAATCACCGCTGGCGAGGTCAGGACGGTGAGCAGCGGGAAGATACCTGCTTCATCGACTGTCGGATCTTCGGTAAACAGGCGGAGACCTTCAATCAATATATGGCGAAAGGTCGGAGCGTGCTGGTCGAGGGCCGACTTCAGCTGGACAGATGGGAAGACAAGGACGGACAAAAGCGTTCCAAGCATCGCATATTCGTGCAGAGTTTCCAGTTTCTCGGACAGGGCGGCGGGCAAGGCAAGGCGGCGCCCCAGCAGTCCCGGCAACCCCAGGCCCAAAGCGGTCCGCCACCCCAGCAGCAGGGACAATATGATGATTACGGCGGGGGAGGAAACGTTCCGCCCCAGCAGGATGAACCGGCGCCGCCGCAAGGCGACGATATCCCGTTCTGATTTGTGTGATTTTTTTGTGATTCGTGATACTGCTGTGTCAGGATTGAATCTGTGAGCATTAGAATTTCGACACAGAGACACAGAGGTACAGAGATATAAAAAAAACAGATTGTTCTTTTTCTGTTCTCTGCGTCTCTGTGTCACATAGCCATACTGACAAATTTAAAGTTAACGAAACAGTGCAGGAGAAAGTAAAGACATGGCCAGAAAGTCATTCGGTCGATCAGACAAGCAAGGTAGAAGCGGCAGGAGCGGCGACAAGAGAAACAAGTCCCGCTACTACGAACAGAGCAAGTGCCGGTTCTGCCGTGACAAGACCAGCGAGATAGATTACAAGGATATTGCCACCCTTCAGAAACTCGTAACGCAGCACGGCAAGATCTTCTCGCGCAAGCGCAGCGGCAACTGCGCCCGCCACCAGCGCAGCGCCAAGCGCGCCATCAAGCGGGCACGGTTCATCGGGCTGATTCCGTATATAACTTAAAAAGGCTGTCAGATCTCAGCCATCAGCGGTCAGTAAAGAACAGATGCAAATACTGACTGCTGAACGCTGACTGCTGAACGCTGAATGCTGATTGCTGATTGCTAAAAAAGAAAGGGCTGTCGGATGAAACTTCTTTTACGTCAAACTGTGGATAATCTGGGTCATGTCGGCGATGTCGTTGAGGTCAAGTCTGGGTATGCGCGAAATTACCTGCTACCCCAAGGCCTGGCGATGGAACCCACAGAGATCAATCTCAAGGCCATCGAAGCGGCAAAACAGGCCTACATCAAGCAACTGGCCCGGCAGCAAGCCGAACTTGAGGCACGCGCCAAGTTACTGGACGGCAAAGAGATCACCATCGCCGCCAGGGCCAACGAGGAAGGTCATCTTTACGGCTCGGTGGGTCCGGCGCAGATTATCGAGGCGCTCGACAGCGAAGGCTTCAGTATCGAAGTCGAAAGCGTTATGCTCGACGAGCCAATCGGCAAAGTCGATAAGTACGAGGTAAAGATACGGTTCTCCGAAGACGTTTCAGCCATGATAGGCGTGTGGGTCGTTCCGCTCGGGGAATCCGACCAGCCGGCCGACGATGAGACTGAACCGGTTTCGGAAAACGGCAGCGACACTCAACAGCAGCAGGATACCGAGGAAAACTAACGGCCGGTGCCGCGACCACAGCGCCGGAACGAGGAAGATTAATGGCAACGGCAGGCGCATCCGACAGCATCGCACCGCCTCCGGAGGCAGAGGCTGCAAAACCCGGGTCGCCCGGGCCCGAATACGTTCCGGCCCCGGCCGGGCAAGGCCCAAAACGCCCCGCCGCCGGACAGCGCGTCCTGCCGAACTCCATCGAGGCGGAAGTATGCGCCCTCGGCTCTATGGTGCTGGACCCCGGCACCATTGACATCGTTGTACACATAACGCGAGCGGATGATTTCTTCCGCCCATCCCACCGAATTATCTTCGACGCACTCTGCCGGATGCACAACGCCGGAAAACCCATCGACCTGATGACGCTCCCGGAGGAGTTGCAGCGGGCCAAGTTGTTGGAACAGGTGGGCGGCACGGACTATCTGGCCGGTCTGGTTGAAAGCGTCCCCTCCACCGCCAGCGTCGAATACTACGCTCGAATGGTCCGCGACAAGGCGCTGCTTCGCGAACTCATCGCCGCCAATCAGCAAATCGCCCAGGACGCCTATGAAAGTCAGGACGACCCCGCCGAGATACTCGACCAGGCAGAGCACAAAATATTCCAGATCGCCTCACGACAGATCGGCGACCAGGCCAAAAGCCTGGAGTCCCTGATCCAGCAGACCTTCGAGACCCTCTCTGCCGCCGACGGTTCGATGATAACCGGCGTGGCCACAGGGTATTTCAAACTCGATGAACTCACCGCAGGGTTCCAGAAAAGCGAGATGATCGTCGTCGCCGGAAGACCGTCTATGGGCAAGACCGCACTGGCGCTGAATATGGCTGAATACATGGCCGTCGAGGACAACCGGAAAGTCCTGCTGTTTTCGCTGGAGATGTCCAGGGCGCAGTTGGCGCTGCGGTTCCTCTGCGCCCGCGCCCGTCAGAACGCCGCACGCCTGCGAAGGGGAAACCCGTCAGCCGAGGAATGGACCCACCTGCAAATGGCGGCAGGAGACCTGGAAAAAGCGCAAATCTTCATAGACGATTCTGCCGAACTGAACATACTGCGCCTCCGCGCCAAGGCCCGACGAATGGCCTCAAGCGACGGGCTGGACTGCATCTTCGTCGATTACCTCCAGTTAATGAGTCCGATGGGAAGGGCTGACTCGCGCCAGCAGCAGATTGCCGAGATGTCCAGGGGACTCAAGGCGCTGTCCCGCGAACTGGACATCCCGATCGTCGTACTGAGCCAACTCAACCGCGCCGCCGAGGGCAGAGAAGGGCACCGCCCGCGAATGAGCGACCTGCGCGAGAGCGGCGCAATCGAACAGGACGCCGACGTGGTCGTCCTGCTGCACCGCGAGGACTACTACCACCGCGACGACCCGGACTACCAGCCCAACAACAAGACCGAGGTAATCATCGCCAAGCAGCGCAACGGCCCTATCGGCACGGTCCCGCTGACGTTCATGAAAGAGTGCATCCGCTTCGAAAACTACGCATCCGAAGAAGTGTACGGGTTATAAGATAACTGCAACAAAGATTGAGAAAAAGAAAGCGGGATTTTACAATTTCATAGAAGAAGAAAAGGAAAGATAGCGGGATTTCAGGATTTCAGGGATTTTGATTTTGCTAAAAGAAACTAAAAGAAACCAAATCCCCATAATCCTGTAATCCCTGAAATCCCGCTATTCTTTCTCCTTTTTTCAGCAAAAATTAAAATCCTTATAATTAATCCCGCTATTTTCTTTCAACTTCCAGCACACCACCCAACCAAAAACTTTTGACATCACCTCCGGTGAAGGTATCATTTCTCTCAATTCGAAGAAAGTCCAGCGGGAGAAGTCCAGTGAAGCATGTCTATCGAGCGGCGATCATAACGGCGGCGGTCTGTTTGGTCTGGTCGGCGTCGTCTTTCGCCCAGGCGAATGAGGCTGCGGCGCCGAATACGGTTATCGAGGTCCGCGTCGAGGGCAACAAGGTCCTGAGCGAATCAGCCGTCCTCGCCGACGTCAAGACCCGCCCGGGCCAGCCCTACAGCGAAAAGGTCGTCCGCGACGATGAGCAGCGGCTGCTGAAAACCCGACGCTACAGTAACGTCGTCGCCACAAAGACGCAGACCGACAAAGGCGTCATTGTTACATTCACCGTCGCCGAGAGGCCTCTC